>DHAI01000062.1:35720-41159 GCA_002397355.1 Ruminococcaceae bacterium UBA4958
AAAGGGCTGAGAGCGTTTTCGCTCTCAGCCCTTTCCGTTCCCTCCACACCGGAAAACCCCTTTCCCGGCAAAACAAATCCGGCGGCCGCCCTCACGTTCGGCCGTAGACGTCCAGAGGCATCCGCCACGCCTCGTGGTCGGTGTGCAGCAGCTGGTGCGCCCGATGGGAAAGCGGACGCTGCAGGTAATTCCGGTAGCAGCTGACGACGGCGGGGTTCTCGTGCGAGAAGCGGAGGTGATTGACTCGATCCAGGCCGTAAAGCACCCGTCCGCGCTCGCCCGCAAGCTCCTGCCTGTCGTGGATCGGCTGGCCGCCCCCGCCGACGCAGCCGCCGGGGCACGCCATAACCTCCACGAAATCGTAGCGCACCTCACCCGCGCGCAGCGCCTCGATGAGGCGGCGCGTGTTGCCGAGGCCGCTGACCACGGCCACATGGAGCGTCGTCCCCGCGATGTCGTAGGACGCCTCCTTCCAGCCGCGCAGCCCACGCACGTCGCGGAACGCGTCCGGATCCGGGTTTTCTCCCGTCACAAAGTAGTACGCCGTGCGGAGCGCCGCCTCCATCACGCCGCCGGTCGCGCCGAAAATCGCCCCCGCGCCGGAGCCGACGCCGAGCGGCTCGTCGAAGTCCTCTTCCGGCAGATCTTCCACGATGATGTGCTCCGCGCGGATCATGCGGTCGATCTCGCGCGTAGTGAGGACCACGTCGACGTCCTTGCCCGCCTCGGCGCCGTTGATGTTCGGGATGTCGCACTCGTGCTTCTTCGCCAGGCACGGCATGATGGAGACGCAGCAGATGCGGTTCGGATCGACGCCGAGCAGATCCGCGTAATAGCTCTTCGCGATGGCGCCGAACATGGCCTGCGGCGACTTCGCCGTGGAGAGCTGGCAGACCATGTCCGGGTACTGCGACTTCAGAAACCGCACCCAGCCCGGGCAGCAGGAAGTGAACATCGGGAATTTCCCGCGCTCCCTGTTCCTGAGCTTTTCCAGGAACTCGCTGGCCTCCTCCATGATGGTGAGGTCCGCGCTGAAATCGGTGTCGAAGACGTACCGGAATCCTATACGCCGCAGAGCCGCCACAAGGCGGCGGACCGTGGCGAACCCGGGCTTCAGGCCGAACGCCTCGCCCCACGCCGCGCGGATGGACGGCGCGATCTGCACCACGGTGATTTTCTCCGGGTCCGCGAGGGCCTCGAAGACTTTGGCGGTGTCGTCGCGTTCATGCAGCGCGTTGACCGGGCAGTGCGTGATGCACTGCCCGCAGAGCGAGCAGGCCGACTGCTCGATGCGGATATTTCCCGCAACGTCCACGCGCGTGTGGGAGCCGGTATTCGCGACGTCCCAGATATTCAGGCCCTGGATCTTGTCGCAGACCTGGATGCAGCGCATGCACTTGACGCATTTCGCGTTGTCGCGCACCAGCGGGAAATCCTTTGTCCATGTGCCGGACGGGATGTCGATGTGGAACGGCGTCTCCGCCAGGCCGAGATCGTTCGCGATCCTCTGCAGCCCGCAGTTTCCGCTGCGGGTGCAGACGGCGCACCGGCAGTCGTGCTGCGAAAGGAGAAGCTGCACGTTCGTGCGGCGGGCGTCGCGCGCCTTCGGGCTGTTGGTCAGGATCTCCATGCCCTCCCGCACCGTGTTGTTGCAGGCGGGGATCAGCCGTTCGGTGCCCTTCACCTCCACGCAGCACAGACGGCAGGCGCCGATCTCGTTCAGGCCCTCCTGGTAGCAGAGCGTGGGGATGCGGACGCCGTTCGCCGCGGCGGCCTCCAGGATGGTGATCCCCTCCTTTGCGGCCACTTTTTTTCCGTCGATCGTCAGGTTCACCATTTTCTCGTCCGCCCTCCCTTGAATACTCCGTAGCCGAAGTGGTCGCACCGCAGGCATCTGCGGGATTCCTGCCGCGCCTCCTCGTCCGTCATGCCCTGCTCGATCTGGCTGAAATCGCGCACGCGGTCCGCCGCGCTGCGATTGCGCAGGTTCACCCTGCCGCACGCCGCGCGGTCGTATGTACCCGGTTCCGGGATGGCGACGTCGGTGCCGATGACGTGGTGATACCCGAGGTAGTTGTCGATGTTGGCGGCGGCCACCTTGCCGGCCGCGATCGCGCGGATTGCCGTGGCCGGCCCGAAAACGCAGTCCCCGCCGGCGAATACGCCGGGGACGTCCTTGATCCCGCTCCAGTTCAGCGCCTCGATGGCGCCGCGCTTCACGGGGATGCCGTACTTCTCGAAGCTGCGCGTCTCGATGCCCTGGCCGATCGCGACCACGATCACGTCGCAGGGAACGACGAGATCCTCCTGCGCGGCATTGCGCGGCGCCGGGCGGCCGCGGCTGACCGGCCCGATGATCTGGCGCTTCAGGCGCAGCGCCTTCACGCGGCCGCCCTCGTCCTTTTCCACCGCAAAGGGCGCCGCAAGGTCCAGGATCTCGCAGCCCTCCTCCGCGGCGCCGTTGACCTCCTCCACCTGCGCCACCATGTCCACGCGGCGGCGGCGGTAGGCGATGGTGACCTTCTCCGCGTGCAGGCGGACGCTGCTGCGCGCCACGTCCATGGCGACGTTGCCGCCGCCGATGACCACGACGTTCTTCCCCGTGAAATCCGGCGTCTCGCCGTCGCCGATCCCGCGCAGCATCTCCACGGCGGAGATCACGCCTTCGGCGTCCTCCCCCTCGATGCCGATTTTCTTGTCGTTGTGCGCGCCGATCGCGATATACAGCGCGTCGTACCGGCTGCGCAGCTCCGAAAAAGACGGATCTTCCCCGACCGAAACGTTTTGCTTCACATGGATGCCGCCCGCCGAAAGCATGGAGGCGATCTCGCCGTCCAGCGCTTCGCGCGGCAGGCGGTAACTGGGGATGCCGTAGCGCAGCATGCCGCCGAGCTGCCTGCGCTGCTCGTAAATCGTCACATCATGGCCCATCAGCGCAAGGTAGTAAGCCGCCGAAAGGCCGGAGGGACCGCCGCCGATAATGCCGACGCGCTTTCCGGTTGCCGGCGCGGCTTTCGGCACGGGGACCTCGCCGGCGTGCTCGGCCGCGTAGCGCTTCAGCCCGCGGATGTTGATGGAGCTGTCGATCATGTTGCGGCGGCAGCGGGCCTCGCACGGGTGCTCGCAGATCAGGCCGCAGACGACCGGCATCGGGTTGTCTTTTCGGATCAGGCGCACGGCGTCGGCGTACCGTCCCTCCGCCACAAGCGCCACATAGCCGGGGATGTCCACGCCGGCCGGGCAGAGCGCCACGCACGGCACCGGCTGGCTGATCTCGCTCGTGCAGCGGCCGCGCTCCACATGCTCCACAAAGTCGTCGCGGTAGCCGCGCAGCGCCTTCAGCACCATGCCGGCGGCCTCGTAGCCGATGGCGCAGTCCGCCGTCAGATAAACGCTCCGGGCCGTTTTCTCGATGAGGCCGATCGTCTCCATCGTCGCGCGGCCGTCCAGCACGTCGTCGATCAGCTTTTCAAGCTGGCCGAGACCGATGCGGCACGGCACGCACTTTCCGCACGTCTGCGCGTGGCACAGCTTCAGAAACGAAGCCGCCATATCCACGGGGCACAGCCCCGGCGGGCTTGCGACGATGCGGCGCTCAAGGTCCTTGTAAAGCTCCTCCACCGTGGCCTGCGCCCTGTTTTGAGTGATGATGCTCAATCTGCTCATGTTGCCTCCTGTATTTTTCTATCCCGGTTGAAAGTTCCGGGCATGTTTTTTAGCCGACAATAGTTCTTCCGATTTTCGACACACAAATATACTTTAACAGAGTCAACCCGATTTTACAATTCCTTTTGAAAGAAACTCCGATAAAATCAATATGACTCTCATGAAAATATTTGTATATCATCATGGATAAGCTGCTACGCGACGCTGAAAAATCCATGGCGCCGCTCAGCGCTGAAGAAAAGTCAATATATAGGTATGATATTGATTTTTAGTACAACATAGTGTATAATAAAAGAAAAAGGGGGTGTGTCCTATGGATGAAAAGATCACCATTACCGGCGGATCCATGGACCGCAGGGAAATCGGCAATTATGTCGAACATATCCACAGCGAGTATCCAAACCGCAAAATCAAATCGCTGCAGATCGAGCCGGACGGAGACTACGTCAACCTGACCTACGAACTGGAGCCTGTTCCGTTCGAGCGTATCCGCCGGATCACGGGCTATCTCGTCGGCACGATGGACCGCTGGAACAACGCCAAAAAGGCGGAAGAGCGCGACCGCGTAAAGCATTCGGTTCCCGGCATATGAGCCGCCGGCCGAAAGTCGAGAAGGAACGTCCGCGGGCGTTCCTTCTTCTATACAGAATTTTCGGCAAAGGGATCGCTCACCTTGCATTTTCCGCCGGATGCGGATAAGATGGAAGAAAGTCATCAAATAAAATCGTCTGCGGGAGGTATGCGCAGTGACGGATTTGGAATGTCTTCAGCAAATGGTGGACGGCAGCAGCAAGATCGTATTTTTCGGCGGGGCCGGCGTCTCGACGGAAAGCGGGATTCCCGACTTCCGAAGCGAGGACGGACTCTACCGCCAGAAATATCGTTACCCGCCGGAAACGATGCTGAGCCATACCTTTTTTGAGGAGCACCCCGCGGAATTTTTCGATTTCTACCGCGATAAAATGCTTTGCCCGGGCGCACAGCCGAACGCCGCGCACAAAAAGCTGGCCGAGCTGGAGCGCGCGGGGAAACTGGCCGCAGTCGTCACGCAGAACATCGACGGGCTCCACCAGAAGGCCGGCAGCAAAAACGTCTTCGAGCTGCACGGCTCCGTTCTGCGCAACCACTGCACACGGTGCGGAAAATTTTATCCGCTCGAATTTATTCGGGGCAGCGAGGGAATCCCCCGCTGCTCGTGCGGCGGCGTGGTAAAGCCGGACGTGGTCCTCTACGAGGAAAGCTTGGACCGGCGGACGCTGGAAGGCGCCGTGCGGGCCATAACGGACGCCGATATGCTGATCGTGGGCGGAACTTCGCTCGTGGTATATCCGGCGGCCGGCCTTGTCGATTTTTACCGCGGCACGCGCCTCGTGCTGATCAACCGCTCCCCCACCCCGCTGGATCGGCGGGCCGACCTTGTGATTTCCGGAAAAAT
The DNA here is from genome assembly GCA_002397355.1 of Ruminococcaceae bacterium UBA4958. Lineage (GTDB taxonomy): Bacteria > Bacillota > Clostridia > Oscillospirales > Acutalibacteraceae > Thermocaproicibacter. Next base: position 40,822 of record DHAI01000062.1, read on the forward strand.
CGGCGAAACCCTCGCAAAGATCCAAGTGCGCTGACGTGTCGTCCAACGGTCTCCGCAACAAACAAGGCGGCATGCGGATCAAGTACTGATAATTCATAAAATGAATTGGGAACGGCTTTTTCGCCCACCCACAGGCGGTTGATTCTACCGGACCTTTTTCAACGCCTGCAGAAAACTGCTATAACAAAAAGTTCCTCATTTCGCCATTTTAATCTTGATTTTCGAGCGGTATGGCGTTATAATGAGAAAGTCAATTTACGAGGACGTTTAGCTCAGTTGGCTAGAGCGTTCGCTTGACGTGCGAAAGGTCACAGGTTCGAGTCCTGTAACGTCCACCA
>DHAI01000062.1:41381-43504 GCA_002397355.1 Ruminococcaceae bacterium UBA4958
AAAAGTTGGGGAACCCCCAAGATGGTATCCTATATTGGGAGCAGATTCAGCCAGTGATGGACACGGAACTTTCCTCCATGGACCCGAACGGGGATGTTCTGCCGATCGGTGCAAAAAAATGACCTCTGATCTCCCGCACCCCACAAGGGAAACGGTGGAAGCACTCCGCGGCCTGAACAGTCAGGAATGGGGAATGTACGCTTTCAGCCGCGATCCGCTCTGCGGCCGCGCGCACCCGAAGCGGCAGTCGGAGCTGATCGGCCGGGCAACCGGCTGCGGGCGGCAGACCGAGCGGGATTTTACCTTGCGGTACGGAAAACGAACTGCCCGGAAGGCGTTTCCCTTGCTGCGTTGGAAACGATCCGGACCGCAGGCTTTGAAATTGCCGTTGTGGGAAGCGCCATTGCCAAATCGGACAATCCGCCGGAGCAGGCAAAGCGCTTCAGCGGCCTGGCCGGACGATGATAGGCGGCAGATGATATGGATATTCTCGATACGATTCTAGAAGAAATTGCCGGCGTGATCGGCAAAGTGGACCGCAAGGGGCTGCAGGCCTCGGTGGACTGCATCGGCAGAGGCCGGGGCACTACTGCCCCAAAAGGAGAAAAACATGGTTACTTTTGCTGTAATCGGAACTAATTTTATTACGGAACGCTTTCTGACGGCAGCCAAACTGTGCAGGGACTTTCGCCTTGGATTGGTGTATTCCCGCAGCCTAGAACGCGCCGATGAATTTGCGAAAAAATGGGGTGCGCCCCGAATCTGCGATTCGCTGGAAGCGCTTTGCGCGGATCCGGAAGTTCAGGCCGTTTATTTAGCCAGTCCGAACCGCTTTCACGCTGAGCAGGCCATTCAGCTGATGGGAGCTGGAAAACACGTTCTGTGCGAAAAGCCCATTGCACCCGACGGCGAAACGCTGGAGCGCATGCTGGCCGCCGCACGGAAAAACAACGTGGTGCTGTTGGAAGCCATGCGTCCCGCTTATGTTCCATCCATAAAGCTGATCCGGGAGCGCCTGGGGCAAATCGGTCCGATCCGCCGCGGTGTGCTCACATACTGCCAATATTCTTCCCGCTATGACAAATTCAAAGCCGGCATTGTGGAAAACGCCTTTGACCCCACGCTTTGCAATGGCGCTTTAATGGATATTGGCGTTTACTGCGTTAACACCATGATTCTGCTTTTCGGCGCGCCCAAAAGCATACGGGCTGACGGATTTTTCCTGAAAAACTCCATTGACGCCTATGGCACCATTTCCGCAGGCTACGGTGGCATGTCGGTTCAACTGATGTACTCCAAAATCAACAACAGCTTTCTCCCCTGTGAAATTCAGGGGGAAAAGGGTTCGATTCTGTTCGAACCAATGTCGGTTCCTCGCAAGATCGAAATCCGCTACAACGGCGGCAAAAAGGAGGCCCTGCCCTGCGAGTTCTACCCGCAGGACATGTATTATGAGCTGACGCGCTTTCTTCAATTTGTTCACAGCGGAACCGGCATGGAACCGTACCATGAAGTTTCCCGGGCCGCGCTTCGGGTCATGGACGAAGCCCGTCGGCAAATCGGGATTGATTTTCAGCGGCATGCGCATTCAGCGGGATGAGGGGAAGGCCGCGTAAAAACGAGTCTGCAACGGAGATGAGCCAAACGATGTCGCCGAGGTTGAGGCAGCTCCCCGCGGCGAAGATCCCGCCGACCACAGCGAGAAGCAGGCGAGGATATTCAGGCGCTATCCGCGCGCCCCTTCCGGCGGCTGCCCGTTCTTTTGCCGGAGATACCCGCAGACCGCGTTCACCGGTTCCGCGAGCAGATTGCTTTTTTCAGCGCCGAGACAGGCGGCGAGCTCCTGAACCCGGCGCTCATAGCCCCTGCGGAACATGCACGCCTTGCCTGCTTTCGAATTCGAAGATTCGCCGCGCCGATAATTAGCTTATCCAATCGTTTGGTTCGCAGCAGTATCTCCCGATCCATATTTTTTCGCGCAAAACGCATAATCTGTTTCTCTCTTTGATGGGGCGGAAGGCGCGGCAAAAAAACCGCTGAAATTGATCCCGGCAGCCAAATTATATCCGGTCTCTACTTGAAATGACCCGGCCGAGTATGCTAGGGCAACACCGCATAACAGG
>DHAI01000094.1:0-772 GCA_002397355.1 Ruminococcaceae bacterium UBA4958
GCAGTCTTTCCACCGGAGGCCCGGCTGCCCTTCCCCGCACCAAAGCATCATTCCCGAGCTGAACGGCACGGGGATCGGCACGATGCCCCGGCAGCTTTCCAGCAGCTCTTTTTGAATCCTGCGGATCACTTCGGCCGCCTGCCGGGGCGCGGCGTCCTGAAAGAGGAACAGGAACTCGTCGCCTCCGTACCGGCCGATCGCGTCGCCGGCGCGGATGTTTTTGCGTGCAACCTTCGCGAAGGTCCGAAGGACCTGATCGCCGGTCGGGTGGCCGTACCGGTCGTTGATCTCCTTGAAATCATCCAGGTCGGTCATGCACAGGGTAAACCGCTTTCCCCGTCCGCCGCGCAGAAGGGACTCGAAGGTCTGGACGAAGCCGTCCCGGTTCAAGGCTCCGGTCGCAAGATCCAGCTTCATCCTCTTCCGCAGGGCGTTTTCCGCCCGGACGCGGTCGGTGATCTCCGTGAAAAACAGGGCCGCGTATTTTTCGCCGGAATCGCCAACCGGAACGCCGCTGATCTGGAACCACCTCACCGCCTTACGGCACCGGCAGCTCCACTTCGCCATCTTCATCGGAACGCCGTCTTCCGCGATCCGCCGGACGCCCCGCCGCAGGGTGCAGCTCCCGCAGCCCTCCGGGCCGCCGAAGCCGCGGCGGCACTGGATGGCACGGCACAGCGGCAGGCCGTAGGGTCCTTCCGCAAAATAGGGAAAGTACCGGCGGAACTGCCGGTTGACGGAGAGGACCTTGCCGCGGGAATCGAGGAAAACG
>DHAI01000094.1:971-11230 GCA_002397355.1 Ruminococcaceae bacterium UBA4958
TTTCATATGACAAATCCTTTTTGCACAAACAAAATCAGGCAGCCCGCACCGGCGGGAGAACAGAAAGGGAAAGCCCCTTCCTCCACCAGCCCGTGACTGCCGCAAGATACAAAAAACGCTGTATACGGATTCTCATCCATATACAGCGTCCCGAAGCACAGCGCAAAGCTAACCATAGCCCCCTGTACAAAAAGCAAGACAGGCGGTATAATAAGAACCGCAATGTGCCGATAATTCGGTTGTGTATGGAGCCTGATTCTCCGTATGCAGGAGGCAGGTGGTGGTACACCTGCTTCTGCATTGCACTTATTGTACCTTACGGAATAATTATACCGCTTTTCGAAAGATAGTCAAGGGACGTTTGGCAGTTCCAGGGAAAATATGGTATATGAATTTTGCGGTGGCGCGGCTTTATCGACAGCCTGGCGGCCCGGCAAGCATGCCGGGCCGCCCTTGTTTTCCAAACCGCTCCGCCGTATCGGCGACGATATTCTGCCGAAATACAATAGCATGATGTCTATTGCACTCGTTGCGATTCCGATCATCATGATGGTGCATATCCTTTACTCGGCCGCACGCACCTTGATGAAAGAATATTTCGTGTGGGAACCGTTCTCCGCGGAAACGCCGACGGAGCCGGTCAGAAAAGGATCGTCGCAGTCGGCATACTCAAGGCACGGCGCCCCGTCGATCCGTACGCTCAGCCGATTTCCGACGGCAGCCACGGTGACGGCGTATTCGCGTCCCGGCTCCCACGGGTAGTCGGTTTGCGCCAGAAGCCTGTAATTCCGCTGTTTCTTCATCAGGCCAAGCTTTCCGTCCGGAAGGAATCCGGCCGCATAGGAACGCATGGCTCCCTGCACCCTGACATTGACGTAATGATGTTCCCCCGTCAGCGGAGTCATGCCGAAGGTGGCGGCATAGTCGCCCCAGTCGTGGCGGCCGGTGTAAGATTCCGCAAAATCGGCGCAGGAAATGTGGAGCTTTCCATCCTCCAGATACTGCAGGCCCTTCAGCCTGGTAAACTGGCTGATCTCCCGGTGGAGGCCGTTCCACACCTCTTCGGTTTCTCCGGCAAAATCCACCGTGTAATCCGGAGCTCCGTCCGCGTAGAGATCGTCCAGGAAACCGGTCAGATCCATTTGGCCCGCGGCGCGCCCGCCCACAACGTCGAAGCAGACGCCCATTTCATCCAGAAGGGCCCCGTCCATCGCGGGGATTTTCCAGGAGAGCTCGCTCCATGCGCCCGGCTTCAGCACCACCGGCTCGCTTTCGACCCGGTCGTTTTTATGCAGCTCATGGACATACAGCCGCGCGCGGACGCCGGAAACAAACGGCTCCGGCATGCCGTAACGCGGAACCATAACGCTGCCGTGCAGCGTCATGCCGGGGTAAATCAACGGGGAAAAGGAAGGGTCGTAACGGCTGTCGCTGAAATCCTGCGGCTGATAGTATGTCTTTTTGTAAAGCAAAACCTTTTCCGCCGGGCGCAGGGGCTTCGCCATGAATTTCAGCGAGCGGGCGCCCGTGTGGGCGGATTCGTCCGTGTTCCAAAGACGGGACTCCAGTTCCTGGTTGCCGGGGTCCTGCAATAAATCCCGCCGTATCCGGATGGAATGCGTGGAACCGGGGAACTCGAAATGGCAGGAATCCGGGCGTTGCGTCAAAATGGTTTTCCAGGCGTCCGGTATGTTTTCCCCGGAGAGCGCGTAGGCTTGCTTTGCGGTGTAGGCGGCGCAGGATGGGACGTCCAAAATATTCAGGGATCCGATTACGCTGGAGCAGATGAAAAGGTCGTCGACCGGTTTCCTCCATTTGTCGTACGGGATTCCCTCCGGACCGTTCCTCACCCCGATGATCGTCGCGACGTTTCCCACGTTGCAGTCGGTATCCCACCCGCACATGTCGGTGATGCAAAGCGTCTTTGAAAAATCGCCGTCCCCGTAAAGAAGGCCGAGGATCATAACGGAAATGTTCGGAATGATGTGGCAGTTTCCCGGGTACCGGTCGTAGCCGAAATTGTCTTTGATAAACCGGTAGCAGGCCCGCCAGTCTTCTGGATGGCCGGCGTGAAAATCCATAACGGCGCGAACCGCACGGGCATATTCGCAATCCGGAGGAAGGTAGGACAGCCCCTTTTTTATGATGCTCGGAATGTCCTTTTCCACAAAGGCATAGCTGATGCAGACCGCGACAAAAATCCCGCCGTAGACGCCGTTGCCGCCGTGCGTCACGCTGGCGGCCCGCCCGGCGAGCCGCGCCGCCAGGTCCGGGTCTCCGGGGGCGACGAGGCCCCACGCGTCGATGAAAATCTGACCGCCGATCTGTTCCGCCATGGTCTTTCCGTTTTGCGCGATGCTTCCGCTGCGCGGGGCGGGAATCCCGTTAAAAAGATTCAGATACGCCGTATGCTCGGTGGAAACCCCGTAGCCGCCCCACCAGAAAAAGCCGTGCTCGAACGGAGCGTAGTTCAGCAGCGCTTCTCCGACATCCTGCGCGGTGAGGTTCCGGCCGTGGCCGCCGTCTTCCAGCGCGCGAAGCAGGAACACCGGCCCGTTCGTGTCGTCGTCGGCCGCGAATTGCTTGTAATCCGCGGGGTAGCCGTCGAGCTCCCCGAAGATATTGCGGATCTTTTCATAGTCCCAGCCCTCGATCGGCGCGCCGCAGCGAACCCCTATGATTTTGGCGAGCCAGCCCGCGTAGATTCCGCGGATATATTCCTCTTTCATTGTCACACCCAGCCTTTCACGCTTCCGCTTGTCATGCCTTCCGTGAATCTGCGGTTGGACACCGGTTGCAAAGCACAGGCCGTCGGCATGGACGGCGCGCTTGCCGTATCGCTGCGCACCATGCCGGAGCCGCCGGTTTGGCTTCCATGCGCCGCCCGCAATCAGGACAGCATCCTTGCAAGGGACTTTTTTCATCTTCGCTGTTTGTTTTCGGCCTGGCCGGACGGGCAACCGACATCGACCGGTTTCGCAGAAAAAGCGAGATATGCGGCGTCCGCTTCCCCGCGCACGGGAACGGATTCCTGCGCCCCGTTCCGCGTCACCGTAATGGAAGAGGCCGCGTTTCCAAAGCGGACGGCGTCCTCCACCGGTTTTCCCTCGGAAAGCGCCACCAGAAAAGCGGCGTTCATCGTATCTCCGGCGGCGGTGGTGTCCACGGGCTTTACCTTGGGAGCGGGAAAGATGCGGGCCGAATCGCGGTTCACCAGCATCGCCCCGCGTTTCCCGATGGTGACCAGAACGTTTTTGACGCCGTGCTCCAGCAGCCGTTCCGCCGCAGCGCGCATGTCCGCATCCGTTTTTACGGGGCAGCCGCTCAGCTTTTGCAGCTCCGTTTCATTCGGCGTAATGTAATCGAGCTGTTTCCAAATATCGTCCGGCAGGGAGTCGGGGGCCGGCGCGGGGTTCAGGATCACCGCCTTGTGGAGTTGACCGGCGCGCCGGATCGCGTAAAAGGTCGATTCAGGCGGTATTTCCATTTGCAGCAAAACCATGGAGGCGGCCTGAAACAGCGAATCGTTTTCCTGCAGATAGGAAACGCCGCAGTCCTCGTTCGCCCCCGCGACCACAACGATATCGTTCTGTCCCCGGTCGTCGACGCAGATAATGGCGGTGCCGGTCGTTTTACCCGCGGCTATCTTCAGATGGGAAACGTCAACCCCCGCCTTTTTCAGATGCCCGATCTGAGCTTGCCCGAAAGTGTCGTCCCCCACGCATCCGAGAAAGGAAACGCTGCCTTCCAGCTTTGCGGCCGCGCACGCCTGGTTGGCCCCCTTTCCGCCCGGCGTGAATCGCAAAGACCTGCCGATCACGGTTTCCCCCATCCGCGGCAGGGCGGGCAAACGAACGGAGATATCCGTGTTGATGCTGCCGACGACCAATATCTTGCTGCCCATTTGTTTTCCTTTCTCATCAATTAAAGAAAAATTTTTATGAATTTGTTTTTCTATACGATACACCATCTTTTCAAAACCTGTCAATGGGTTTCGGAACTGCCTTTCGACAGTCAAATTCCGTTTGACGCCGGCCGCCGTCGTACCGCGACGGGTTCCGTCGGACAAACGGGAATTCTGCTTGAGGGCGGCGGCGTGGATATGGGCTCCGAAGCCGCGCGGCTGGTTTACCGCTATGCCGAAACCTATGGTTTCAAAATACCCGGAGATCTTTCCGCCGTCCGCTTTCGTACCCAGGCTGGAAAAACAGGCTCCGTCCAACCACAGCAGACAGACGCGGCCGGGCAGGGCGCACGACAAAGCCGGGAGGCACGGCCGTCCGTGCCTCCCGCCGGGGGACGCTTCGTCGGCGCTCCCCTTGTTTTTTCCCCGGAATTCACTCTTGTTCCATCCGCAATAAGCTGACGGGCCCCGTTACGCCGCTGGGCGGGATCGGCATGTAAACGGAGAAAGGATCTTTCAGCCGCTGCACCAATGTGTTGGCGGCAACGATCTCCAGGGAATTGGCTCCGGCCCGGACGGCGCCGCCGACGTCCCACCGATAGGGGGCGCAGATGCGCAGGCCGAGGTCTTTTCCGTTGAGGATGACGCGGGCGGTAAATCCCACCCGGCCCAGGTCAAGGCACATCGGCGCCGCCTTGTCCACGGAGAATTCCGTCCGATAACGGATCAGCCCGGAGAAGTCCGGCCGCCCTTCCGGGCCGGTGACGTTGAACAGCTCCGAATCGCGGCGGAACGCCCGGTACTCTTTTTCTTTTCCAAGCTCCAGCAGAGAGATTTCCCATCCGCCGGAAATTTCCCTCTCCTTTTTCCAGCGGGTTTTCTTCGGAAACCGCGCGAGGAAATCGGCGCCGTATGTGTCGAAGAAAAGGATTTCCGATTGGCCGGGGACCAGATCCACGGGCACAGCCCCGTCCCGCGTATTTGCCCGGGTGAAAACGCCGTCCAGAAGATCGAGCCTGAGATAATCGCCCGCGCAGGGAAGGCGGACTTCTGTTCGGAACGCTGAAACCGCGGATTCGTTGAACAGCATAAAACAGGAAGCGCTTCCCCTGCGGAAGCGGGAGATGCGCAGGAAATCGGCCCGCGCTTTGTAGTCGTGCGCCAGTTTCCGTTTGCGGACGGTGGGAACCAGATCGGGAACCGACACGGTTTCACCGGGAAGGGCGCCGCAGAAATCCGGGACGCGGTACCGCCTGGGTTCCAGGAAAAAGAGGGGGACGCCCTCCCTGTGGAGGCGCGCGGCCGCCCGCCAGAACCGTTCGGGCAAATACTCTGCGGAAGGAACGGCGAGAAAACGGTAGGAATGTCCGTTGACCGTCATCCTCCCGTTTTCGGCACGGGCGTTTTCCAGCGCGTCGGCCGGAAGAATATCATAATCAATCTGCGCGTCGCTCAGAGCCTTCGCGGGTTTTTCCATCGGCATGCAGTCGCCGCCGTTCATCCATTCCGCTTCGGCGCGGTAGAGGACGGCCCCGTCGGCCTGCCGGTCCGTGCCGAAAAGCAGGTGGGCGGCGCGGTTGGTATACTTCATCAGTTTGGTAAAACCGGAAAACTGCGGGTCGTTGCCGTCGGCGTAAAAATGCGGCGGGCAGTCGGGATCCGGGTAAAGGTCGGTGAAAGCGTGCGGGACAAAATGGTTGATGCCGCGCACCAGAAGAAAGTCGATCAGCCATTTCATGAAGGGAACGCTTTCCGCCCAGCCGAACGCCCCGAATACTTCGCACAGAGCCCGGCCCTCCATATGCGGTGTGATGCGGGACTGGGAAGCCGCCAGCTGGGCGAGGATGCAATGGAAAAAATCCGGATCCGTCACGCCGCCGGAAATGCGGGCGGCCGTCGGGTAATCGGCCATGCCGGGCATCACCTGGTGGAGGACGATATCGATGCCGCTCATGTCCTGGCCGTCCAGGGAGCGGAAATAGTGGCCTCCGCTGCAGCCCAGCCGGGCGTGCGCGCCGTTGTCCTCGATGATGTGCCCGATATACCGGACGCCGTGCCGGCGGCACCAATCGCCCAGCTGATGGGAAAAGTTCCGGCTCCACAGACCGGTTACCGCGTCCATGAAAGCCAGCCGGATCGAGGGCGATTTTCCCCGGATGGGGTACCAAAGCCCGGGCAGAGCGGAGAGCGGATCGGAGATTCCGGCACTCCGCAGGATTTCCGGAATCTCGTCCGACCAGGGGAGCGCCACGCCCGGCTGCCCGACCGTCCGCCGGTACAAGTCCGGGTCCTGCCCCCACGGCCCCACATAGTGGCAGTAAAGGCCCGGCTCGTCGGAAAAGAAGCCCGCCAGCGTGTTGCCGAAGTATTTCCCGAAATGCCGGTAATGAGGCTCGTAAACGGCTTCCAGCAACACCTGGACCGAATCCCGCGACAGCATGTCGATCGACCATTCGTATTCGCCGCCGCATCCCTTGCGGGTTTTGTAGAGGAAAAAGACGCGCCAGCAGCCTTCCGGCACATTCCAGTATAAAAACGGGGAACCGGGGCGCACCGGGAGAACGACCGGCTCGCCCGAAACTTCCTCTTCGTGTCCGGTCCGCCGGTAAGCGCAGACGGCCAGCAGGGTTTCTTCCTCCCCGCACGGCGGGACCAGGAGGGACGCGTCTTTCATCGGCCCCATCAGATCGGTATGATGCTCCCGCAGAAACCAGCGGCGCCTCTCCGGGTATTTCCGCTTGACAAGGCCGTTGGCGAACCCGGTGGGGAAATGCTTGTCGTCCAGGATCCAGACCTTCATGTTCCGCTTTCCGGCTTCCTCCAGGATGGTCTTCATATCGATCCACCATTCCGGGCCGCAAAAATCCCCGTAAGGACGGGATTCGACGCAGAAGGCTCGGCAGCCGCTTTCCCAAACCTTCTGGATTCGCTCGGGCAAGCCGGCCCGGTTTCCCTCGTGCATCCAGAAAAACGGCAGCAGATAGTTGCCCTCTTTCCCCTCGAAAACATCCCTCAGCTTTTCATCCATCGCGAACCCTCCAGCTTTTGTTTTCCGTCTCATCGTCAGAATTCTTTTCGCGCGATTCGCCGGGCACGCTTCCTCCGGCCCGCGCCGCCCGGATTCTTTCCGAATCTCCAGTGCAATCATAGCCGGACGGAACCGTCGGTTGCTTTCCAGAAAGAAAATTGAAGAAATATAAAAACGTCCGGCCGCCGGGCTTCCGCCGATGATGTCGTCGTCTGCGACGTGGAACTGCCTTGCGGTAGAAAAACAAAACGCCTTTCACGTTCGGCGTCCGCCGCTTTCCGCAATGTAGGAACGGATGGCGGCCGCGCCGTATGCCCCTCCTACACGGCCTTTACCGCGGCGGAATAACGCGGGAACCGCCCTGCGGCGCCTTTCCGTCCCTCTCGAAATCGCGGTCGGCGTAGGAGCAGAAGCGCTTGATCAGCTCGATTTCCTTCGGATCGTAAGGGCGGTGATTGGGGCGGTATAAATCGTGAAACCATTTGGTGAAATCCACGTCGATATCCGGGTTCTTGTCATATTCCTGCCACAGGCCGTTCCAAGGCTCATACGTCTGGTACCTGCCCGCCACAAAACCCCAGTTGTAGCAGCCGATCTTTTCCAGATAAAACAGCGGGAACATCTCCTGGACCGTATTGTGCAGGCACCGGGCCAGCCATTCCGTGTTCACCAGGGGCCGGCCGTACCTTTTCAGGCGTTTGATCACCCGGACATTTTCCTGATAGCTTGAATAGCTGTGAAAGGTGACGATATCCGAATTCTCGACGGCGATACGTTCGATCTCCGGGATCCCTTGCTCCGGATCGCCCGGGCAGCGCCAAGTGCAGGACGTGAGCGGCTGGGACGGATCGATTTCCCGGGCGATCCGGAAAAATTCCTTTAAATGGGAAACCGTGACCTTTTCCCGATGAGAGTTGCCGGCTTCATTGTATAAATCCCACATGACGATCCGCGGATCGTTCTTATGCGTCCCGATGATCTCGCGGACCCACTCGTAATGGCGCTGCGCCAGCTTTGGATCGTCCAGCAGATGATACCCCATGGCGGCAAAGTCGGAATGCTGGGAATGCTTTCTGCCGCCGTGGTAGCCCCAGTCGCAGGGCTGGACGCCCAGCCTCGGGGGGCGATAAAATTCGTCTTTTGGCGGCATGCAGTCGTTGCCCAGCACCACCATGCAGGAGATGCCGTGCCTGTGCGCCGTTTCGAGGTAGCGGTCGAAGCGCTCCATAAACCCGTCGTGCTCCCGGTCCCAAACGATAAATTCCAGGATGATGCGGATGGTGTTAAATCCCGTTTCCGCCGCCAGGGCCAGTTCCTCATCGGCTGTTTTCAGCCGTTCCTCGAAGCCCAGCTTCTGCCACTGGTCGATGCGGTTTGCGCAGTCGCTGCCCATAAAGTTGCAGCCGCGCAGCCATGGACGGCCGTCGTACCATTCCCACGCTTTTTCCTTTGTCCAAATGCTTCCCATTTTGAACGCCCTCCAAAGCTATCATTATTTTACGCTGTAAAAGATCTCTGAAAAGCGAGGATGCGCGCCAGGCGCGTTTACAAAATACCCAGCTTGCAAAAGAAATCCAGCCTGACATGAAAGGGATCCAAAGCTTTCAGCTTTCGCACGGCCTCGGCGGATTCTGAAACGCCGCCCAGGCCTTTCTCCGCCAGCGCCGTGACCAGGTAGGCGTCGATCCGGTTCGTCTTTTCAATGTCCGGCTCAAAAGGAAGGGGAGCGGACATCCCCACGCCGAAGTATCCGGGCAGATCCGCCGTCCGCAGTCGTTCCTCCGCATCACGGAGCATATCCTGGAACAAGGTTTCGGCTTCGGCCGGTTTTCCCAGCTTTTCCAGGGATTTTGCGGCGAAATACGTGATCTCCGTGAGATGGGGCGGCTGACCGGCCGCTTTCTCAAAGAAGCTCCGCGCTTCCGCCTCCCGGTTTTGGCGCTCCAGCCATAAGCCGGTGTAATACAGGGCGTTGCCCTCCTGGGCGCTGTAATGCCTGCCTTCCCCATAATTGGCCGGGTAAATCAGGGCTGTTTTGAAATATTCCTCCGCTTTTTCATCTTCCCCGTTTTTCATGGCGCGCGCCCCCATCAGCGTGTAAAGCCAGGTGTGGTGGCGGGTAAGCATCCCTTCCCCCCCTTCGTAAATATGGAACCGCCGCGCGTTCAGCAATTTGCAGGCTTTTTCATAATGCCCGGCCTGGGTCTCAAGGATCACCCAATCAAGATAGCAGTCGTCCCGCTCCCATACGAGCCCGCTGTGGGATTCAAGCAGCGTCAGCCTCTCTTCGACGGAAAAGCCCAGATTCTTTTCCAGCTGCAGGAGCTCGTAAAGCATTCTGGAATTTTTTCCGTCAAGGGAAAAGGATTTTTGCAGGAGAGGAAGGGCTTCTTTCTTTTTGTTCAGATGATCGTAATACGCAAAGGCGAGGTTCCGCAGGGCATAGGGATTTTCAGGATTCAGCGCAAGGGATTTTTCCCACGCCTCCGCGCCGGATTTATCATTGAGCCGGTCGTAATACAGGCAGCCCAGCAAATATTCGGCCCGCCAGTCTTTTCGGCCGGACAGCGCGGGGATGTCCTCCAACCGGTTGGGGAAGCAGTAATCCATCGCCGCGTCCGCGGCGGGCCGGCCGGTGATCGCCGCTTTGTGGAAGCTCAAAAGCTGATTCGGCTTTTTGCATTCATCGAGGACTTTCACCGCTTCTTCATACAGGCCGGCCTGCTTGAACTCCAGCGCGGCGTCCAGAACGTCCTCCGGGCGGCCGAGGATAAAATCGGAAACCTTTTCCCCGCCGAGCAGGTACAGGGAAAACCGGGCGAAAGTGTCCTGCGGGGATTCCTCCAGCACCGATTTCAGCATCGCACGGTCTTTCAGCAGATAGCCCAGCAGCGTTCTGGCGGCGAAAAACTTGGAATTGGTCTCCAGGGAAAGCTTCAGATATCGAACGGCTTTTTCCCGGTCGCTTCGCATGCAGTCGATGCGGGCGATTTCAAAACAGGACTGGCTGCGCCAGGAATACTGCCACGCCGCGGCCTGGTACAGCTCGTAAGCGGCGTCGGCGTTTCCACAGAGTTTTTCGGCCCGCGCCAGCAGATAATAAGACTCCGTGTCCGGGGGATTGTCGTTTCGCATGGTGATCTTCCGGACGGCTTGGGTAAATATTTCCCGGCACCCTCAAAATCTCCCCGTTCCGAGCAGAGCCTTCCCATGGCAAGGTTGCAGCGGTAATCCGTCGGGTCCCGCCTCAGGGCTTCCAGATAGTACGCCTCCGGCCGGTAGGTATGGTGCTTGTACTGTTCCAGGTGCGCACCGTGGAGATAAAGC
>DHAI01000094.1:11339-11547 GCA_002397355.1 Ruminococcaceae bacterium UBA4958
GTGGAGATAAAGCTCTTCCAGGCTTCCCACTTTTTCCGGGCGCGGGGGAACGGTGCGCGGTGCGGGCTTTTTCCGCTTTCCCGTGCGCACAGGAGTATAGGAGACCAGGGTTTTGCCGCCCTCGCTTTGGAGAGCGAGCGTCAGCCGGTAAAAATCCGCCTCCGCAGGCAGCGTAATTTCGGACAGGAAGCTTTGATCCGGGGCGATA
>DHAI01000078.1 GCA_002397355.1 Ruminococcaceae bacterium UBA4958
GCGACCCGAACTACGACCTGTTCCAGCTCGCCATCCGCGTCAGCGCGAAGCGCCTGTTCCCGAACTTCAGCTTCATCGACGCGCCGTTCAACCTGCAGTACTACAAGCCCGGCGACTACAACTCCGAGGTCGCCTACATGGGCTGCCGCACCCGCGTGATGGGCAACGTGCACGACAGAAGCCGCGAGGTCACCTGCGGCCGCGGCAACCTGAGCTTCACCTCCATCAACCTGCCGCGCCTCGGCATCGAGGCCCGCGGCGACATCGGGAAATTCTACCGGATGCTCGACGACCGCATCGACCTGGTCTTCCGCCAGCTCCTGCACCGGTTCCAGATCCAGTGCAAAAAGAAAGTCTACAACTACCCGTTCCTGATGGGCCAGGGCGTATGGCTCGACAGCGACAAGCTCGCCTGGACCGACAGCGTGGCGGAGATCCTGAAGCACGGCACGCTGAGCATCGGCTTCATCGGCCTGGCGGAAACGCTCGTCGCGCTGACGGGCAGGCACCACGGCGAAAGCGAGGCCAGCCAGAAGCTCGGCCTCGAGATCATCGGCCACATGCGCAAACGCTGCGACGACAAGTCCGCCGAGACCGGCCTGAACTTCACGCTGCTCGCCACGCCGGCGGAGGGCCTCTCCGGCCGCTTCGTGAAGATCGACAAGGTGAAGTACGGCGTCATCAAGGGCGTCACCGACCGCGAATACTACACGAACTCCTTCCACGTGCCGGTCTACTACCCGATCTCCGCGTTCCGGAAGATCAAGCTCGAAGCGCCCTACCACGCGCTCACGAACGCCGGGCACATCAGCTATGTGGAGCTGGACGGCGACACCAGCAAAAACCTGGACGCCTTCGAGGCCGTCGTCCGCTGCATGAAGGAAAGCGGCATCGGCTACGGCGCCGTGAACCACCCCGTGGACCGCGACCCCGTGTGCGGCTACAACGGCATCATCGACAACGAGTGCCCGAAATGCCACCGCAGGGAGGAGGAGGGCGGCCCGAAATTCGAGCGCATCCGCCGCATCACCGGCTACCTGGTGGGAACCATGGACCGCTGGAACGACGCGAAGCGCGCGGAGGAGCACGACCGCGTGAAGCATGGAGTATAAACTGAGGATCAGCGGCGTGGAGCCGGAATCGATCGTGGACGGGAAGGGCTTCCGCTACGTCGTCTTCACGCAGGGCTGCCCGCACGCCTGCCCCGGCTGCCACAACCCGCAGACGCACCCCTTCGGCGGCGGCCGCGCCGCGGATATCCGCGACCTTTTCCGGGAATTCTGCGAAAACCCGCTGCTGCGGGGCGTCACGTTCAGCGGCGGCGAGCCCTTCTGCCAGCCCGCGCCGCTCGCCGAGCTGGGCCGCCTGGTCCACGGGCGCGGCAAGGACGTGACGACCTACACCGGCTACCTGTACGAGGAGCTGCTGGCGATGCGCAGCCCCGGCGTGGACGCGCTCCTGGCACAGACGGACGTGCTCATCGACGGGCCGTTCGTCCTCGCGCAGCGCGACCTTTCGCTTCGCTTCCGCGGGAGCCGCAACCAGCGCGTGATCGACATGAACGAAACGCGCAGGACGGGGAAGATCGTCCTGCTGGATTTGGAAGGGCACCAATAGCGGGGGGCTTCCCCGGCGGCGATCTTCTCGCCGCCGGGGAAGCTTTTTGTCCTCCGCGTCCGTTTTCGGCCGTTTCCGGTACGCTTTTACAGATAATTTGAGAAAATTCGGGAAAACTAGGTTGAAATTCAGACGGAATTTATGTAGAATGAAAGGTGGAAAGTAATCATCCGTATTGACTTTATTATTTCATAGATCAACGAGATTGGAAAAGTGAGGGATTGCCATGTCAAACAGGCTGTTTCAAGGCGTGATCCATCAGATGCGGGACGCCATCGACCGCACGATCGGCGTGATAGACGAGACCTCGGTCATCATCGCCTGCAGCGAGCTTGGCCGCATCGGCGAGGTGTGCGAGAACATCACGACGGAAGCCTTTATATCGCCGAACGCCTTTGTGGTGGACGGCTATACCTATAAATCGTTCGGGAACCGGCCGCGCCCGGAGTACGCCGTCTTCGTCTCCGGCAGCGACGCGGAGGCCGCCCACTACGCGGCGCTCCTCGCCGTTTCGCTCAACAGCATCAAGCAGTACTACGACGAAAAGTACGACCGCAGCAACTTCATCAAGAACGTCATCCTCGACAACATCCTCCCGGGCGACATCTACCTGAAGGCGCGCGAGCTGCACTTCAACAGCGACGTGAGCCGCGTCTGCATGCTCATCAAGGTCACCAACAAGACGGACATCTCCGCCTACGACGTGGTGCAGAACCTGTTCCCGGACAAGTCCAAGGATTTCGTCATCAACATCAACGAGACGGACATCGCGCTCGTCAAGGAGATCCGCCCCGGCATCGAGCCGAAAGACCTGGACAAGCTGGCCAGCTCCATCGTCGACACGCTCAGCAGCGAGTTCTACACCCACTGCGTCGTCGGCATCGGCACCATCGTCGTCGGCATCAAGGACCTCGCCCGCTCCTTCAAGGAGGCGCAGGTCGCGCTGGAGGTCGGCAAGGTGTTCGACACCGAGCGCTCCATCGTCAGCTACGACCACCTGGGCATCGCCCGCCTCATCTACCAGCTGCCCACCACGCTCTGCGAGGCTTTCCTGAAGGAGGTCTTCAAGCGCGGCTCCATCGACTCGCTGGACCACGAGACGCTGTTCACCATCCAGCGCTTCTTTGAAAACAGCCTGAACGTCTCGGAAACGTCCCGCAAGCTCTTCGTGCACCGCAACACGCTCGTCTACCGCCTGGAAAAGATCAAGAAGATCACCGGCCTCGACCTGCGTCAGTTCGAGGACGCCATTGTCTTCAAAGTCGCCCTGATGGTCAAAAAATACCTCACCTCCAATTCGGCGAAGCTCTGATTCGGGCGGATTGCCAGAAAGTGTTACAGAAATATTACAAGTTGATTCTATAATTGAATAATAATTGTGAAGCCCATTGGTATCATGAAAAAAGTACCGATGGGCGAGTTTTATCTCGGCCCCGGCCGACAGGGAAAAAGGAAACGGGAGAAACAGTGAAAATAACGGAGCAACGGCAATCATGATAGAATTTGAAAACGTGAGCAAAACCTATCCGAACGGCACGGAAGCGCTCCGGAACATAAGCGTCAAGGTGGACGACGGCGAATTCGTGTTCATCGTGGGGCAGTCCGGCGCCGGCAAAAGCACGTTCCTGAAGCTCATCACCTGCGAGGAGCGCCCCACTTCGGGCGAGATCATCGTCGGCACGAAGAAGCTGACGGAGCTCAGGCGCGGCGAGGTGCCCTATCTGCGCCGCATCATGGGCATGGTGTTCCAGGACTTCCGCCTCATCAACAAGATGACCGTGTACGAGAACGTCGCGTTCGCCATGCACGTGGTGGGCGCTTCCAGCCGGGACATAAAAAAGCGGGTGCCCTACATCCTGAGCCTCGTGAACCTGGAGGAAAAGGCGCAGTGCCACCCGCGCGAGCTTTCCGGCGGCGAGCAGCAGCGCGTTGGGCTGGCCCGCGCGCTGGTGAACAGCCCGAAGATCCTCATCGCGGACGAGCCCACGGGCAACGTGGACCCCGCCCTCTCGTTTGAAATCGTCGACCTGCTCACGCAGATCAACAGCCGCGGCACGACGGTGCTGATGGTGACGCACGAGCACTCTCTGGTGAAGCACTTCCAGAAGCGCGTGGTGGAGATCAACGACGGCACCATCGTTTCCGACGTATGCAACTGGGAGGTGGACGCATGAAAAACCTGCGCTATCTTCTGCGCGAGGGCGTGCGGAACATCTGGAGCAACCGCACCATGTCCCTCGCCTCCGTGGGCGTGCTGGTCTCGTGCCTGCTGCTCACGGGCGCGGCGTTCCTCTTCTCGCTGAACATCAACGCCGCCATGAAAAGCGTGGAGGGGAACAATTCCGTCAAGGTCTACATGAAGGTCAACCTCCCGGTCCTCTCGTCGGTAAAGGCCGGGCAGGAGATCAAGAAGCTGGACAACATCAAAAGCTGCAAATTCATCCCGAAGGACCAGGCCATCGAAAACGTGATGGGCATGCTGGGCGAAAAGAACGCGAACCTGCTTTCGGGCATGACGGGGAAGGACAACCCGCTGCCGGACGCGTACCAGGTCTCCTTCCAGGATCTTTCCAAATACAAGGAAACCGTTTCGCAGATCAAGAAGATCAGCGGCGTGGAGAGCGTGAACGACTACTCCGACATCGCCGCGAAGCTGACGAAGGTGGACCATATCATCTCGACGGTCGGCTTCTGGGTGATCCTCCTGCTGAGCCTTGTTTCCCTTTTCATCATCTCCAACACCATCCGCGCCACCATGTTCTCCCGCAGGCTGGAGATCAACATCATGAAATCCGTCGGCGCCACGAACTGGTTCGTGCGCGTGCCGTTTATCGTGGAGGGCGTCAGCATCGGCCTGGTTTCCGGCCTGCTCGGCAGCTTCCTGCTCCAGCTTCTTTACGGGAGCCTGACCAGGACGCTCACCTCCATCACGATGTTCACGCCGCTTCCCATGGATGCGCTCGCCGCGTCCATCACCGGCTGGTTCATCCTCGCGGGCTGCCTGTTCGGCGCTCTCGGCGGCATCATTTCCATCGGCAGATACCTGAAGAAAGAGGGAGGAGATATCGTCGACTGGTAGGAAAACCCGCGGGCGGCGGTCCGCCGCCGTTTGAAGATCCGTTTTTCCGGCTCCGCCGCCAACCCGGCGGGCGGTTGGAATGAAATCGACACATCCACCGAAAGGCATGAAAGAGAAGGAGGAGATTCTCGTTGACCGGTAATAAAAAGATCGCCCGGGTGGCCGCGGCCGCCTTCCTGTCGGCGGCGCTCATCTTGACGTCGCCCGGCGCCGCGCAGCCCGCGGCCGCAACCTCGCTCAGCGAACTGCAGCAAAAGCAGAGCGAATTGAAAGAGAAAGGCCGGGCGCTGGACTCGCAGCTCCAGAAGCTGAAGGACGACAAGGCGAAGCAGCAGCAGTACAAAGACGCGCTGGACCAGAAAACCATCAACCTGGAGCAGCAGATCGACAGCAAGAACGCGGAGATCCGGCAGCTCGACGCGGACATCCTGAAAAAGGAAAACGAAATCGCGGGAAAGCAGAAGAAGATCGACGAGGATTTCCAGAAGCTGAAGCAGCGCGTGTACGCGCTGTACCTGACCGGCGACGCCTCCAACCTCGAGATCGTCCTCAACGCGAAGAACATCATGGATCTCGCCGACAAGACGGAGCTTCTGCGCGTGATCTCGGAGCACGACACCAAGCTGATGGACACCCTGAAAAGCGACATCGAGAGCATTCAGGCGCAGAAAACGGCCATCGAGAAGAGCCGCGAGACGGTCAGCGGCGCGCGGACCGCGCTGGAGCAGGACCAGAAGCAGCTGAAAACCCTCTCGAACGAGGCCGCGAAACTCATCGCGTCCATGAACCAGGACCAGAAGAAGATTGAAAGCGAGCAGGAAAAAAGCCGGATCGACCAGAAGGCGGCGCAGTCCGCCGTCGACCAGTGGCTCGCGAATTACTACGCCTCCCTCTCCGCCAGGAACAGCACCGGGAACGGCGGCGGAAGCAATGCGGGAAACGGCGGCGGGAACGGGAACGGCGGCGGAAACGGCGGCCCCGCGCCGGCGGCGCAGCCGTCCGACCGGGTGGCCACGATGGTCTCGGTCGCCCAGCGGTACCTCGGCAGCCCGTATCTGTGGGGCGGCTCCACACCGCCCAGCTTCGACTGCTCCGGCTACGTGTCGTGGGTGATCAACCACAGCGGCTGGAACGTGGGCCGGCTCGGCGTGGACGGGCTTTCCAGCATCTGCACGTCGATCTCCAGCTCCGAGGCGCGCCCGGGCGACCTCGTTTTCTACAACTATACTTACGGCGGCCTGCCGAACTCCCATGTCGGGATCTATCTCGGCAACGGCACCGCGATCCAGTGCGACGATCCCGGCGTCGAGTACGTGAGCCTCGGCAGCAACTACTGGCGCAGCCACCTGGCGGGCTTCGGCCGTCTGCCGTAAGCGCGCGGGGAACGAAGCGATGAGCAGACGAATCTCCATCGCCGCGGCGGTTTCCGTCGCAGCGGTCGCGGCGGCCGCCGCGGTTACGCTGACCTACACCTACGCGATGGACGCTTTCAACGCGAAGGTCGCGGACGTGAACGAGCGGCAGGCTCTTTACACAAAGCTCAGCGAGATCGACCGCAAGACGCGGGAAGACTACGTCGGCGCCATCGACGAGAAAGCCGTGACGGACGGCATCTGCGCCGGCTACCTGGCGGGCCTCGGCGACCCGCACGCCAAGTACCTTACGGCGAAGCAGTACCAGGCTTACCGGAATTCCGCCGACTCCAAGAGCACCGGCGTGGGCATCCGCACCATCCGCGACGCGGACGGCAACATGGAGGTTGTGGAGGTCGTCCCGGGCTCGCCCGCCGAAAAGGCGGGCATCAAAAAAGGCGACACCATCCTTCAGGTCGACGGCAAGGACGTGGTGCGCGTCACCTACGCCGAAGCCGTGCAGCAGCTCGACGGAGCCGCCGGCTCCCGCGTCGCGTTCCGCCTGCTGCGCGCGGAAAACGCGGAAAACGGGAAAGCGGAAAGCGCCGCTTCCTCCGGCGTCGCCGTGCAGGCGATGGACGTGACCGTGACGCGCGGCGAATACACGCTACGCACCGTCGTCTCCTCCCTCGTGAACGGGAACGTGGCGTACCTGAAGCTCTCGCGGTTCGGCGAGAACACGGCGGAGGACTTCAACAGCGCCGTTTCCTCGCTGATGCGCAAGGGCGTGTGCGGGCTGGTCGTCGACCTGCGCGGGAACTCCGGCGGCAGCGTGAAGGCCGCGGCCGCCGTGCTGGATACGCTTCTCCCCGCCGGCACGACGGTGCAGAGCCGGGGCCGCGACGGAAAGACGACGGCGGAGTACGCCTCCGGCGCCAACGAGGTGGAGCTGCCCGTCAGCGTCATCATAGACGGGCAGACCTCCGGCGCGGCGGAGCTTTTCGCCGCCGACATCCGGGACTTCAAAAAAGGGCTGACCGTCGGCAACACGACGGCGGGCGACGGCGCGAAGGAAACCGCCGTCCCGCTTTCCGACGGCTCCGCCATGGTTCTTCCCACGGCGGAATACCTGACGGCGGGCGGCGGGCGCATCGAAGGGGCCGGCGTGACGCCCGACATCCAAAAGAGCCTCTCCGCGGGGCAGCAGGCCCTGCTGGAGAAAAACGACCTTGCGCCTTCCCTCGACGCGCAGGTGCAGACGGCCGTCACCGCGCTGGCCCGCCAGGGCGCGAAGGTAAAGGAGCCGCCCGGAGCGTCCCCTTCCGGCTCCGTGCCGGAATCAGCCAAGGATTGAGCTTTTCCGCCAGAAATCCCTTTGCCGCACCGATTGACAGAACGCGGGCGATTCAGTATAATAGGGGTTACGAATTTATCCATTCCGGAAAGAAAAAGGTGGTTGTTCTATTTGGCAAAGCAGATTCTTCTGACCAAAGAAGGGTTGAAAAAGCTCGAGGCCGAGCTTGACGAGCTGAAAAGCGGAAAGCGGAAGGAAGTCGCGGAGAAGATCAAGGTCGCGCTTTCGTTCGGCGACCTTTCCGAAAACAGCGAGTACGACGAGGCCAAGAACGAGCAGGCCATCATCGAGGCGCGCATCGCGGACATCGAGGTCATGCTCAAGATGGTGAAGGTTGTGGACGAAAGCGAGCTCAGCTCGGAAGACATCCACATCGGCTCGAAGGTGGAAGTGCGCGTGACGAACCCCTCCACGGGCAGCGAGCGGGCGGCCAATCTCAGGATCGTCGGCTCCAACGAGGTGGACCCGGCGAACGGCTGCATCTCGGACGAGTCCGCCGTGGGCAAGGCGCTCCTCGGCCACAGGATCGGCGACAAGATACCGGTCGAGGTTCCCGCCGGAACCATGGAGTACGAGGTTCTTACCATTTCCAAATAATCGTCGGGCAGGCGTGGCGGCGCACCACTCCTGCCTTTTTTCTTTACGGCAAACGCGCGGAACCAGAAAACGGATCAGGATGTGGAAGAAATGAGCGAAAAGGAAGCAAAGGAGCTTACCCCGGAAGAGGAAGCCGAAAAGAATCAGAAGGAAATCGCGGTGCGGCGCAGGAAGCTCGCCGACCTGCAGGACGGCGGCAGGGACCCGTTCCGCATCACCACCTGCCCGCGCGACACCACCGCGCAGGAGGTCCGTGACCGCTTTGCGGAGCTGGAAAACAAGGACGTGTGCGTCGCCGGCCGCATCATGAGCTGGCGCGACATGGGCAAGGCCAGCTTCATGGACCTGTACGACCGCAGCGGCCGCATCCAGGTCTACATGAAGATCGACCAGGTGGGCGAGGACAGCTACCGCGAGGTGAAAAGCTGCTGGGACGTCGGCGACATCATCAGCGTGAAGGGCTACGTCTTCAAGACGAGGCGCGGCGAGGTCTCCGTCCACGCGCGGGAGATCCGCCTGCTGGCGAAGTCGCTGCTGCCGCTGCCGGAGAAATTCCACGGCCTGAAGGACACGGACCTGCGGTACCGCCAGCGCTACCTGGACCTCATCGTGAACCCCGAGGTGAAGGAGACCTTCATCCGCCGCAGCAGGATCATCCGCGCCATCCGCGCGGCCCTGGACGGCGCGGGCTACGTCGAGGTGGAAACCCCCGTGCTGAACACCATCCCGGGCGGCGCGGCGGCGCGGCCGTTCGTCACGCACCACAACACGCTGGACATCGACATGTACCTGCGCATCGCGCTGGAGCTGCATCTGAAGCGCCTCATCGTCGGCGGCATGGAGAAGGTCTACGAGATCGGCCGCATCTTCCGCAACGAGGGCATGGACGTCAGGCACAACCCCGAGTTCACGATGATCGAAATGTACGAGGCCTACACGGACTACTTCGGCATGATGGAGCGCACGGAGAATCTGGTGCGCGCCGCGGCCCGGGCCGCCTGCGGCGAAGAAAAGACCACGTACCAGGGCGACGAGATCGACTTCGCTCCGCCGTTCCGCCGCGTGACGATGAACGACGCGATCCGGGAAGAGACGGGCGTCGACTTCCTCTCGTTCCGGGGGGACGCGGAAAAGGCGCGCGATGCCGCGAAGCAGCTCGGCCTCGCGCCGAAGGAGACGGACGCGTGGGGCAACATCATGGCGCTCGTGTTCGACGAGAAGGTGGAGCGGACGCTGGTGCAGCCCACCTTCGTCTACGATTACCCGGTGGAGGTCTCGCCGCTGACGAAGCGCAAGCCCGACATGCCGGAGATGGTGGAGCGCTTCGAGTTCTTTGCGGCCGGCTGCGAGCTGGCCAACGCGTACTCCGAGCTGAACGACCCGATCGACCAGCGCGGGCGCTTCGTGCGCCAGATGGAGCTGCGCGCAAAGGGCGACGAGGAAGCGAACATGATCGACGAGGACTTCCTCACGGCGCTGGAATACGGCATGCCGCCGACCGGCGGCATGGGCATGGGCATCGACCGGCTGGTCATGCTGCTGACGGACAGCGCTTCCATCCGCGACGTGCTGCTCTTCCCCACGATGAAGCCGCTCGAAAAAGACGGCGGCGGAAAAGAATAGCGCGAAGCTCCCGCCAAAAATGCGCTTAAAAGCACCTGCGTCCGCAAAAAGCGGACACAGGTGCTTTCTTTACGCCGAACGGCTTTTTCGGGGCGGATTCCCTTCGCCCTGTTCCCGCGCGGAAACAGTTCGTCTCATATTATTTTTTTAAAGAATCATTTTGGGGCCGAATCGTAATATTTTAGAAACGGGATCGCCGCTTTCTTCCTTCCGGGAACGGTAGCATGGTCCCGGCGCCGGAAAAGCGGAAAAAGAAAAGAGGAAAATGACAATGCAGTTTTTGAAAGCGTGCCTGTTCGACCTGGACGGCGTTCTCTGCGACACCGCGAAATATCACTTCATCGCGTGGAAACAGCTTGCGGAAAAGCTGGGGATTCCCTTTACCGAACGCGACAACGAGCGTCTGAAGGGCGTAAGCCGCATGGAATCCCTCGAAATCCTTCTCAGCCTGGGCGAAAAACGGTATTCCGCGGAAGAAAAACAGAAAATGGCGCAGGAAAAGAACGAGAATTACCTCGCCCTCATCCGGCGCATGACCAAAGACGAGATCCTGCCCGGAGCCGTGGACTTTCTCACATACGTTCGCGGCCGGGGCATCCGCACCGCCCTCGGGTCCGTGAGCAAAAACGCCGGAGTCATCCTGGAGCGGACGGGCCTCGGGGGCTTCTTCGACAGCATCGTGGACGGCAACCGCGTCTCGCACGCGAAGCCGGACCCCGAGGTTTTCCTGACCGGCGCGCAGGACCTCGGCGTCGCGCCGGAGGCCTGCGCCGTGTTCGAGGACGCGCAGGCGGGGCTGATCGCCGCCCGGCGCGCCCGCATGACGCGCGTCGGCGTGGGCGACCCCGCCGTCCTGACGGCCGCGGAACTCTGCATCGCGGGGTTCCGCAGCATGGAGCCGCGGGACCTGCTCGGCCGGATCGACTCCGCCGCGGGGAAAAAAGCGGCCGCCGGGCCTACTTCCTGATGCCCTGCTGCCTGCGGTACTTCAGCGGCGACACCCCGAAGTGCTTCTTGAAAAAGCCGGAGAAGTAGGCCACGCTGCTGAACTCGAACGTAAAGGCGATGTCCGTCAGGCTCAGCGAGGTTTCCAGCAGCAGGGTCCGGATCGCCTCGGACTTCTGCTGCTCGATGAAAGTCGTGATGCTCATCCCGACTTCCCTGCGGAAAACGGAGGAAAGGTAGTTCGGGTGGATGCCGACGGTGTCGGCAATATTCTGAAGCGTCATCTTGTGCTGGATGTTCTGCTTGATGTAGGCGATGGCCCGGCTCACGACGGGGCTGTATTCGTTGCGCTCGCTTTCCTTCAGGAGCCTGATGAAGCGCTGCAGCATCTCGTACTCGAACTGCTCCGTCTGCGAAACGGTCGTGAATTCCTCGATCTTCCGGATGCAGGCGTCGCTCAGCCCGAACGCGCTTTCGGAATCCACCCCCTCCTCGATGACGGCGCGCGTGAACAGGACGCAGGACCCGATCAGGGAATCCTTCGTGGAGCGCAGCTGCGAATCGGCCAGGCAGGCCCGCTCGTGGCGGTTGATCTGCCGGAGGGTGTCCACGCTGCTTTTCTCATCCATCTGCTTGATGCTCGCGATCAGCTTCCGTTCCAGGGCATACGGCGGATGCTGATAGGAAGTCAGGATATTTAAAATCTTGTTTTTCATGAGAATATCGTTTTTTTCGTCCATTCGGAAATCAGCCTCCCCATCTCTCCAATGGTGCCCAGCGCCGGTGCGGCAGGCCGGGTTTCCACATGGCGTCTACAGGTTTATTTTATACTATTCCGGCGGTTTTCGCAATTGAAATCCGATCCGTTTGCCGGATAAGTTTCTCTGTATTTTATAAAAATTTATTGGAAACCATAAATAATATTATAATTTTATAATATTCCGTCCACAATTCCGGTACAATAAAGCCGTTCCAGGCAAATGAAAAACCAGAACTTTGTACGAAGGAGTAGAGAAAATGAAACGGTTTTTAAGCGTTCTTTGCTCGGCCTTAGTCCTTTTATCGGCCTTTTCCGGGTGCGGCAACCCCGGCTCCGCCAGCTCGGCGGGCAGCGCCGCCACCTCCGGAAGCTCGTCCGCTGCCGCGCCCGCCGAAAAAACGACCATCACCATCATGCAGAGCAAGACGGAAATCCAGAACGACCTGCAGAAAGTCGTGGACGACTACAACTCCACCCAGAGCGAAACGACGGTGAAGCTGCTCGGCACCTCGGGCGACAACTACGCCACCGTGCTCCAGTCCCAGTTCTCCGCAGCGCCCGAAAAGGCGCCCACCATCTTCACCATCTCGGGCCCGGACGCCGCCAAGTTCAACCAGTTCATGGCCCAGCTCGACAGCTCCAAATCGGCCGGCCTGCTGCTTGACGAGTTCAAGAGCGACGTCACCGTGGACGGCAAGCTCTGCGGCCTGCCGATGGCCGTTGAGGGCTACGGGTTCATCTACAACAAGGACCTGTTCCAGAAAGCCGGCGTCGACGCCTCGTCCCTGACCACGATGGACGCGTTCGTAGACGCGTGCAAAAAGCTGAAAGGCGTCAGCGGCGTGTCAGCGCCGATCGCTTTCAGCAAGGAAAACTACTTCATCTTCATGCATTTCTTCAACTGGGGCTTCGCCGTTTCCGACAGCTACAAGGACCAGATCCAGCAGCTCGACAGCGGCAAGATCAAGATGGGCGACATCCCGAGCGTCGCGCAGTGGGCGAAGGACCTGGACGCGATCAAGCCTTACACCAATCAGGCGCTCGATTCCTACGACGACCAGGTTTCCGGCTTTGCCGCCGGCAAATACGCCATGATCCACCAGGGCGACTGGGTGCAGACGATGCTCGACGAGGATAAGGTCAGCTTCCAGTACGGCCTTCTCCCTTACCCGACGGGCGGGAACACCAAGCTTGCCGTCGGCCTTGCGAACGCATGGCGCGTGAACAAGAACGCCACGGAACCGCAGCAGCAGGCCGCCGTCAAGTTCCTGGACTGGCTCATCACCAGCGACAAGGGCCAGAGCTACTGCGCGGACACGTTCAAGTTCATCCCGGCGTTCAAGGGCCTGAAGGCCCCGACCACCGAGCTGGCGAAGGACGTCTCCGAGTACGTTCAGAAGGACCAGACCGTCCCGTGGGTCTACAACACCGATTTCCCGAACGGGATCGACGTGGACGGCGCCGCCCTGATGCAGAAATACTACGCGGGTGCCGTAACCGGCAGCCAGATGCTGGAGCAGCTGACGCAGGCCTGGGTACGGGACGTCGCCAAGAAGTAAGCGGCGATTCTTCGCAGTGCAGGAAAGGCCCACGATTCGCGGATCTTTCCTGCACCTTTCTGTCCCCGCCGCAAAACCCGCACGATTCGAAAGGAGCGATCCTATGCCGAAGCGCAGGCGCCGCAAATTTCCTCTTTACTACTGGCTTTTCCTTCTTCCCGCGCTTTTCTTTTTCGTCAACGTCGTCGTCGTCCCGTTCTTTATGGGGATCGTTTACTCTTTCTCCAACTGGAGCGGTTTTTCCTTCGCCGGCTCGAAGTTCGTCGGCTTCCAGAACTATGCCGACGCCTTTCAGGACCCGCAGTTCCTCAGCTCGTTCCTGCTCACGTTCCAGTACGCCGTCATCATGGTCGTGTGCGTCAACGTGATCGGGTTCTTCCTCGCGCTGCTCGTCACGCAGAACATCAAAAGCAACACGGCCCTGCGCGGAGTCTTTTTCCTGCCGAACCTGATCGGCGGCCTCATCCTCGGCTTCATCTGGCAGTTCATCTTTTCAAAGCTGTTCGTGCAGCTTGGGGAAAAGCTGCACATGACCGGCGTTCTCTTCAACTGGCTGACGCAGCCGTCCACCGCGTTCTGGAGCCTCGTCATCGTCAGCACCTGGCAGATGGCGGGTTACGTGATGATCATTTATATCGCGGGCCTGCAGAGCATCCCCTCCGACCTGCTGGAGGCGGCCGAGATCGACGGGGCGGGCCCCATGAAGCGGCTGGCGCACATCACCCTGCCGCTGATGATGCCCTCGTTCACCATCAGCCTTTTCATCACGCTGTCGAACGCCTTCAAGCAGTACGACACGAACCTTTCGCTCACCAACGGCGGGCCGTACAACACCACGCAGCTGATCGCCATGAACATCTACCAGACGGCGTTCAACCGCAACCAGTATGTGCTCGCCCAGGCGAAGGCCATGGTGTTCTTTCTCGTCATCATGGTCATCACCCTGGTGCAGGTCCGCCTGACTTCAAAGAGGGAGGTTGAGATGTGATGCGAAGCGAATCGTCTTCGGACAAAAAATTCACGCCCCTCGTCGTCGTCGGCTGGCTGCTCTCGCTGCTCGTGCTGTTTCCCCTGTATATCATGGTCGTCAACTCTTTCAAGAGCAGGCAGGAGATCTTCACGAACCAGCTGAGCCTGCCCTCGTCGCTGAGCTTCGATTACTACGCGCAGGCCATCGCCCAGATGGGCTTCCTCACGGCGCTGGGCAACTCGCTGCTGATTACCGGCGTGAGCGTCGTGCTCATCGTCGTTTTCTCCTCCATGGCGGCATGGGTGCTGGAGCGCAGAAAGACCAAAACCTCCGGCTTTCTTTACTACATGTTCATCGCCACCATGCTGATCCCCTTTCAGGCCATCATGATCCCGCTGATCCAGTATATCAACAAATGGCAGATCCCTTCGCTGAACTTTGCGCTGCTGAACACGCGCTACGGCCTCATCTTCATGAACATCGGCTTCGGCATGAGCATGGCCATCTTCCTCTTCCACGGCTTCATCAAGACCGTCCCGTACGAGATCGAGGAGGCGGCCACCATAGACGGCTGCAACAAGTTCCAGCTTTTCTGGCACATCGTTTTCCCCGTTCTGACTCCCACCACCGTGACCGTGGCGATCCTGAACGTTCTGTCGCTGTGGAACGACTACCTGCTCCCGTCCCTGACTCTGCGCGACCTGGAGCTGCGCACGATCCCGCTTTCCACCTTTTTCTTCTTCGGCCAGTTCAACATCGAGTGGAACCTGGCGCTGGCGGGGCTCGTGCTGACCATCATTCCCGTCATCCTGTTTTATCTGTTCACCCAGAAGTATATCATCAAGGGCATCGCGGCGGGTGCCATTAAATAGCGGCAACTTTTGCAGGGGGTCGATTTGATTTTGAATGAAACAATTCGCAAGGATATTCCAGGCGGCGAATGGGAAATTGCCGAGACGCGGCCGCCCGTCCGGGACACGGCGGTGCGGGAAACCCTGTTTTCCCAGGGGAACGGCTACCTCGGCCTGCGCGGCAACTTTGAGGAGCCGTACTCCGGAGCCGACGGCGGCTACGACGGAACCTATATCAACGGATTTTACGAGAGCAACCCCATCCAATACGGCGAAAAGGCCTTCGGGTACGCGCAGAACAGCCAGTCGATGCTGAACCTGCCGAACGGCAGGCCGCTCCTCCTTTCGCTGGACGGCGACCTGTTCGACATGGGCGCGGGCCTTGTGGAGGACTACCGCAGGAGCCTTTCGATGAAAAGCGGCGTGCTGGAACGCTCGCTCACCTGGACCTCGCCGCACGGGAAAAAGGCGCGCATCCGCTTCCGCCGCCTCGTTTCCTTCGAGCACCGGCACGCGGCGGCCATCCGCCTGGAGGTCACGCCCGTCAACTTCGACGGCACCGTGGAGATTCGCTCCGCCTTGGAGAGCGAGGCGCGCAACCGGAGCGGCGGCGACGACCCGCGCGTCGGCTCCAGCCTCGGGCGGAACCCGTGGAAGGCGGTTTCCTCCGCCGCGGAAAAGGGCTTCGCCTGCATGGAGCTGACAACCCGGAATTCCGGCCTGACCGTGTGCTGCGGCATCGCCGACGACCCGGGCCCGGAGGACGGCTGCACGGCATCGGCCGGCACGGCGGACGGCCGCCTTTCCACCGCATACGCTTTCCGGGCAGCCGCGGGAAAAACGATCCGGTTCGACAAATTCCTGTGCTACATGGACTCGCGCGGCGGGGAAGACGACCTTCGCGGAAAGGTGCGGCGGGGACTGCTCGACCTGCGCCGGGAGGGCTTCGACGCTCTTCTGGCGCGGCAGGCCGATTTCCTCGGCGGGTTCTGGCGGGCGGCCGACGTCGCCGTGGCGGGGAACCCGGAGCTCCAGCAGGGGATCCGGTACAACATGTTCCAGCTCCTGCAGGCCGCCGGCACCGACGGCAGGAGCGACGTAAGCTCGAAAGGCCTTTCCGGGGACGGCTACGAAGGCCATTATTTCTGGGACACCGAAACCTACGTGCTCCCGTTTTTCCTGTTCACGCGCCCCGAAATCAGCCGCAGCCTGCTGGAATACCGCTATAACATCCTGGACCGCGCGCGGGCGCGCGCAAGGGAACTCGGCCACCCGCAGGGGGCTTTGTTTCCCTGGCGCACCATCAACGGAGACGAGTGCTCGGCCTATTACCCGGCGGGAACGGCGCAGTACCATATCGACGCCGACATCGCCCACGCCGTGCGCCTTTACTGCGAGGTGACGGGCGACGACGCCTTCCGGCGTGACTTCGGGGCGGAGATCCTGTTTGAAACGGCCCGCCTTTGGGCCGACCTCGGCTACTACAACCCCCGCAAGGGAGGAAAATTCTGCATCAACTGCGTCACGGGGCCGGACGAATACAACGTGCTGGTCAACAACAACTGCTACACCAACCTCATGGCGGCCGACAACCTGCGCTACGCGGCCGACACGGCCGTGTGGATGCGGGCCGAATATCCGCAGGAGTTCCGGCTCCTGTGCGGCAGGATCGGCCTGAAAGCGGAGGAACCCGCATCCTGGCGGAAGGCCGCCGACAGCATGTACATCCCCTACGACGAGCAGCTGGGCGTCCACCCGCAGGACGACGATTTTCTGGACCGGCAGCCGTGGGATTTCCGCCATGTGCCGAAGGAAAACTACCCGCTGCTGCTGCATTACCACCCGCTGGTCATCTACCGGCACGGCGTCTGCAAGCAGGCGGACCTGGTGCTGGCCCTTTACCTGCTGGGGAACCGGTTCAGCCCGGAGCAGAAAAAGCGGGATTACGACTACTACGAGCCCCTGACGACGCACGACTCCTCGCTTTCCACCTCCGTCTTCTGCATCATGGCGTGCGAGCTCGGCTACCGGGAAAAGGCCGTCGATTACTTTGAGCGCACGGCCCGCCTCGACCTGGACGACCACAACGGCAACACGGCGGACGGAGTGCACACCGCCAACATGGCCGGCACCTGGCTGGCCATCGTCGCCGGATTCGGCGGCATGCGGGTGCAGAACGGCGCCCTGCGCTTCGCGCCGTTCCTGCCGAAGGGCTGGAGCGGCTACTCGTTCCGCATGGCGTTCCGCGGAGCCCGCCTTGAGGTCTCGGTGGACAAGGAAGGCGTGACCTACCGCCTGCTGAGCGGAAACCGCGTCTCCTTCCGGCACGGCTCCGAGGACGTCGTCCTGGCCGGAGAAAACGCCGAGCGGCGTTTCGCGCGGGCGGACTCCTGAAGCCGGCCCGCGCCGATCCGAACAAAAAAAGCTCGAGCTTCTCTGCGGCTGGTTCGGCATATCGGTCGTCGACGAGCTTGTCAAGCTGCGCCAGAACGCGCTGAAAAACAGCAAATAAAAAACACTTCCCCGGGCGGACCCGTTTTCCGGATCCGCCCGGCTTTTCTTTTATTTATGCGCGGCTGCCGTGAAAATTAACGATTGCGGCGCGGAACCGTCTATGTTATAATGCTATATTAATCAGTAGAAGAGGCCCCCGGGAAGCGCCTGCCGCGCCGCCGGGAAACCGCCGCATGAAAAAGCGGGAAAGCGCCGAAGGGTTCCGGCGGAAAACGAAGGAGGAATAGTTCCATGGCGCGCGAAAGATATCTCATAAACGCCGGCGAGGACACCATACACGACCCGAACGCCGAAAAGAAGGCGCTGCAGAAAGAGAACACGCCGAAGGGAAAGTGGCAGAACTTCTGGTTTTACCACAAGTGGCACGTCGTGATCGCCGTCTTCGTTCTGCTCATCGCGGCCTACTCCATCGTATCGGCCGTCAACACCGTCAAGCCGGACTACGAAGTGGGCATGCTCGTGGCGAAGATGTACCCGGACTCCGTCACCGAGGCGCTCGGGAACGAAATGGAAAAATACGGGAAAGACCGGAACGGCGACGGAAAGATCACGGTCCAGGTGGACCAGTACTATATTCCGCTGGACGGCGGCGGCTCCGCTTCCGGCCCGGCGTCCTCCTCCGCGGGCGGGATCGCCTCCGGGGTGGATCCCCAGATCGTGATCGCCAACCAGACCAAATTCATCGGCGACATCAACACGGGCTCCTGCATCCTCTTTCTCACGGACGACGCGTCGTTTCTCTCGCAGGAAAAATCAGGCAACCATATCTTCGCCTATCTGGACGGAAAAACGCCGCAGGAGAGCGCAACGGACTACGAAAAGATGCGCCTTCCCCTTTTAAAGACAAAGCTCAGGGACGTCACGCTTCCCGTTTCCACGATCACCGGCAGCACGACGGTGCGCGCGGCGGATCTGCTGGGCGACACCAGCTTCTCGCTGCGCACCTATTACGGAACCTCGATCGAGGACAAGGAAAAGGACTACTACGAAGCTTCGAAGGAACTGCTCGAGAAGCTGAAGGACGCATCCTAAAAGGAGGAAAAACGATATGAGAAGCGATCAGATCAAGCGGGGACCGAACCGCGCGCCGCAGCGCGCGCTTTTGCGGGCGCTGGGCCTGACGGACGAGGAGATCGGCCGCCCGTTCGTGGCGGTCGTGTGCTCGGCCAGCGACTACATACCGGGCCACAAGCACCTGCGCGAGATCAGCGAGGCCGTGAAGGCCGGAATCCTCGCGGCGGGCGGCGTCCCGTTCGAATTCCAGACCATCGGCGTCTGCGACGGCATCGCCATGAACCACAAGGGCATGAAATACTCGCTGTGCTCCCGCGAGCTGATCGCGGACTCGATCGAGGTGATGCTGACGGCGCACCCGCTGGACGCGGCCGTGTTCATCCCGAACTGCGACAAGATCGTGCCCGGGATGCTGATGGCGGCGTGCCGCATGAACCTGCCGAGCATCTTCGTGAGCGGCGGCCCGATGCTGCCGGGCGAGTTCCGCGGCGAGCGGATCGGCTTTTCCGAGATGAGCGAGGCCGTGGGCAGCCACGCCGCGGGGAAGATGTCCGACGAGGACCTGCTTGAAATGGAAACGGCAGCGTGCCCGGGCTGCGGAAGCTGCTCCGGCATGTATACGGCGAACTCCATGAACTGCCTGACGGAGGCCATCGGCCTGGCGCTGCCCGGCAACGGGACCATCCCGGCCGTTTACGCCGCGCGCATCCGGCTTGCGAAGCGCGCCGGCGCGCAGGTGATGGAGCTCCTGCGCCGGGACCGGAAGCCTTCCGACATCCTCACGAAAAAGGCGTTCCGCAACGCGCTGCGCAGCGAAATGGCCCTGGGCTGCTCCACGAACACGGTGCTGCACCTGACGGCCATCGCCCACGAGATGGGCGTGCCGCTCACGATCGACGACGTCGACGAGGTCAGCCGGACCACGCCGCAGATCTGCAAGCTGAACCCGGCGGGAAAGATCTTCATCACCGACCTGGGCAAGGCGGGCGGCATCCCCGCCGTGATGAAGGAGCTGGACCGCAAGGGGCTGATCTTCCGCGACGCGCTCACGGTGGACGGAACGGTGGGCGGGCGGCTCGACCGCGCCCCCGCGCCGGACGGCACCGTCATCCGCACCGTGGAGAACGCCTACCGCCCGGACGGCGGCATCGCGGTGCTGAAAGGCAACCTCGCGCCGGAGGGCTCCGTGGTGAAGCAGGGAGCCGTCGCGCCCGAGATGATGCGCCACGTCGGCCCCGCGCGCTGCTTCGACAGCGAGGAGGACGCCGTCGCGGCGATCCAGGGCGGGCGGATCGCGCCCGGCGACGTCGTCGTGATCCGCTACGAGGGGCCGAAGGGCGGCCCCGGCATGCGCGAGATGCTCGCGCCGAC
>DHAI01000042.1:0-4459 GCA_002397355.1 Ruminococcaceae bacterium UBA4958
AGTTCGGATCGACCGCCCATCCGGGCGGGTTCGCAACGCCAAGAGCACGAAGCACACTGTTGACCGGGCCCTTTTCCGGGCTGAACAGCGCGTTCCAGACCGCCGCGACCGCGACAAGCGACGCGACGTAAGGGAAAAAGCTAATGGTTCGGAAAAAATTGCGCGCAAAGATTTTTTGATTCAGAATCACCGCGAGCAACAGGGCAAAAATCATGGTCAGCGGAACAGTCGCCGCCGTGTAGACGATAGTGTTAAAAAAAGCTTCGATGAATCTGCCGTCGCGCAACAGATGGGTATAATTGTCCAAACCGACGAAACGCGGCGCCTGCACTCCTGAGCCGTTCCACTTCATAAAGCTCAGAGTCACGGCCATCACGATGGGAACCAGCGTGAAAATGGCGAACCCGATGAAGTTCGGGGCAATGAAACTGTACGCGATCAGGTTGTTGCGTCGCTTCCGGATTTTGGGCGTGACGATCCTTGCGTTTTCAATCGACATAGCGGATTGCTCCTCCTTTGATTGCTGCAAAATATCAGTAATGCGTTTCCCCCGTACCACCGCCGGGCAAAAGGAAAGCGGCCGACCGTTTTTGTCCGCGCATCCCGAAAAAATCTGCGGGCCGGTTCGGGCGAAAGCCCTTATCTGCCCGCAGCGACCGTGGTCGACGGATCTCAGCTTATCATCATGATTCGTCCATCAGCGGTTTTACGTCCTCCGCCATTTTTTTAAGGCCGTCGTCAATGCCCACGCTCTTGGTCATGATTGCGTCGTGGTCGTCGTTCAGGGCGGTCTCAATTTCCGCGCTCTTTGGATTCATCGGCATCTCAAGATAGGTCTTCACGGTTTTCAGAGCTTCCTTGCTGTTTGTGTCGGTCGGAAAGCCCTCCATGGAAGCAATCGTATCGACGACTTCTTCATTCTTGATTGCCGGGATGGTACCGGTTTTTGCGATTACGGCCGCGCCGTCTTCCCCGCAGACGAATTTGACGAAATCGAGAGAGGCATCCTTGTTTTGTGAAGAGGAGGCAACCGCAAGGGACGTGATGGTGCCCAGCGTGGTGCCCGCTGGTACTCCTTCGGGATGCGGATACCTGACGATGCCCCAGTTTTTCGCTTCGGAATTGCCGAGCTTGATGTCGTTCATCAGCGTGGCGATGAACCAACTGCCCATGTTCATCATGGCAACGGAATTGTTCTCAAATACGCCGGAATAATGGGTGTTGCTGGTTTTCAAGGTTGCATAATCCATGCAGATTCCGTCGTCCTGCTCCTTGAGGACAAGCTCGTAGTAGGGTTTCAGGAAAGAATAATCGCTGTCGACGATGCTATGTTTGCCATCCAGAATTCCGAAAAGCTGCACGGCGCTGCGCCAGATGTGGTAATGTGCGCCGTAGACCTTCTTGTTTCCGCTGCCGCTGGTCAGCTTGCGGGCCAGAGCATCGTACTGGGCGAGAGTCATGTCGTTGGTCGGGTAGCCAACCTTCGCTTTGTCAAACAGATCCTTGTTGTAATAGACAATCCAGAAATCACTGCGGAACGGCAGGGCATACAGTTTCCCGTCCACGGTGATCTGTTCAGCCGTGCCGCCGTATTGGGAGGTGTCGATGCCGTTGTCCTTGATATACTGCGTCAGGTCCTCCAACTGGCTCGCGTTCGTCATGGCCGCATAGCCCGGCATATCCTTGACCGTCACGATATCCAGCCCGCTGTCTCCGCCCGCAAGCTGGGTTCCGAGCGCCGTCTGATAATCCGTAGATCCGAGATCCTTCATCTCGATCTCCACGTTGGGATGGTCGGCCTTGTATGCGTCGATCAGGGGTTGGTAATAGGTCGTCTTGTCCTTATCCCACAGCGCCCAGACCAGTTTCACCGGTTTGCTTTCCGCCTGTTCGCTTCCCATCTGCTTGGAAGACGCCGCTAAAGGGGCGGAAGAAAGCTGGGAAGACGAGGCGCCTCCCGAACAGCCCGCCAACATCGTCGCAGACACGCCAATCGTCAGCAGAAAGCTGACAAACCTGCCGATTTTTTTCATCGTTCTCTCCTCCTGTCGTAGATTCGGTACATTGCCTATCGGAACATCCTGCTTTTATTGTATCTTCCTTACGGAAAAATGGAATGTAATAAAATATAAATAGCATCCATATTTTATTCGCTATTCGGATGATATAATTAAAATGATGTAAAATTTAAATATAAAATGCACAATTATTTAAATGATGCTTAAATTTATATGTGTGATTCTATTCAGTCGCTGTTGACAACTTCTATGGGGAAAGGTACCATAATAAGGAATGGGAAGGATGTTTGTGAAACAGAATTTCTTTCATACGCTCAAAGCACACATCATGACGATCACGGTGTCTTTCACGCTGATCCTCACCGTGCTGACCGCCTCCGTCAGCTTTTCCCTCTCCCAATCCTATGCGCGCAGGAATTTGGTCCAATCGACCGAATTCAATCTTCAGCTTGTTTCCGGCGTGATCGCGCAGGATCTCTCCTCTCTGGATACGCTTGCCAAATGGTGCGGTAACAACAGCCAGATTCTGTCGTACCTGAGCTGCCCTAACCCTAGCCCGAGGGAGACGCTCTCCGCCTATAAGCGTTTCAACGAAGAATATCAAAACAACCGCGCGCGCGTCTATATCCAGCGGCTGATCGTCACGGACGCCACGCACTCGCGGATTTTCCAGGTCGGCAGCGCCACGTCGATTTCCAATCCGGTAACCGTTTACAACATCGACCGCCTGTTCCAAAACCGAAAAGGCAGCGCGGCCGCCTGGGAAAGCATCGAGCGCGATCCGTACGGGCCGAAAGGATCCGCATATTCCGGCGTCATCACGGTATTCCGACCGGTCCTGCACCCCACCACACGCAAGGCGATCGGCTACGTTTACCTTGCGGCAAGCACGGAGCTGATCACCGACCCGCTGAGCGGCTACCACGCTGCCGAGGACAGCAACCTGTTTGCGGCACTCGGGAACCACCTTTATAAAATCAACGGCGGAATTTTTACGGAGATGCAAAAACCATGCTCAGGAAATACGGCGTTGGAATCCGCAATGACACTTGATGCAAAAACACAGGTGCGCTCGGTGGCACTGCAAGACGGCATGGCCGGTACCGTGGTGAGCTATCCGGTGCAGAACACCGGCATCAGCCTGATGAACAGCTTGTCCGAGCAGGAACTTTCCCGACAGAAAATGGTGTTTCTCCGGGTCGTTCTGCTGATCTGCGTCAGCCTCCTGCTGCTCGGCCTGGTACTCACCGTGCTGTTGAGCCGTCTAATCAATACGCCCGTTGCAAAAATCCGGAGACGTTTGGATCGGATCGCGAAAGGCGATTTTTCCGCCGACCCCGAAATCGAGTGGAACAACGAATTCGGCGACGTGGGACGCGGGATCAACAGGCTTTCGCTCAACGTGGCCGGATTGATGAACCGGCGCATCGAAGACGAGAAAAAAAAGAAAGATCTGGAATACCAGATGCTGCAAAGCCAGATCAACCCGCATTTTCTTTACAACACCCTTGATTCCATCAAATGGATGGCCACCATCCAGAACGCTTCCGGAATCGCGGAAATGACGACCGCTCTTGCCCGGCTTTTGAAAAGTGTAGCGAAGGGAACGCGGAAAGTGATCCCGCTGCGGGAAGAAATCTCCCTTCTTGATAATTATTTTCTTATACAGCAATATCGATACGGCGGCGCCATTACCCTGAAAAAGGATCTGGATGAAAACCTCCTTGACAACGTGATTCTCCGATTCACTCTGCAGCCTCTGCTGGAAAACGCCATTTTCCATGGAATCGAGCCGAAGGGCGGCGCGGGAAACATCCGGGTCGCCGCCCGGCTCCAAGACGAAAAGACGGTGGAAGTCTCCGTCGAAGACGACGGCGTCGGCATGGATGAAACCGCTATCCGTAAAATTTTCGCTGACGAAAATGAAAATACATCGGGCCTGTTCCGGCAGATTGGAATCCGGAACGTGCACCGGCGCATCCAATACGAATTCGGGGAACAGTACGGTCTGACCATTACCGGCAAGCCGGGTGTTTTCACCAGGGCATCGGTTTTGCTGCCGCGCCGTTCCTGTATTTCCTGAGCGGAAGAAGGTGCCGAAAAATGTTCAAGCTGCTACTGGCCGACGACGAGCCGCTCGTTCTGGTGGGCCTGCAGTCCATGATTCCCTGGGAAGATTACGACATCCGGATCTGCGGCACCGCGCACAACGGGCAGGAGGCCCTCGACATGATTGAAAAGCTTTCCCCCGACCTTGTGATCGCCGATATCCGGATGCCGCTGAAATCCGGGCTGGAGGTGATGAAGATCTGCGGGGAACGATACGGCCGCCCGCCCCTTTTCATTCTTTTGACCAGCTATGAGGAATTCCAATATGTGAAAGAGGCGATCCGCTCGCAGGCGGTGGACTATCTGGTCAAGTTGGAGCTCACTTCGGAATC
>DHAI01000042.1:4655-10002 GCA_002397355.1 Ruminococcaceae bacterium UBA4958
TCCCGCCCTGCACCGGAGGAACGCGGGGGCATGCAGCCGTTTTACGACCGTTTTTTCGTCCGCCTGCTGAACGGCCTGTTTGAGGACCGGAGCCAGTATGATACGCAGAAGAAAGAACTGGGCGTCGATTTTTCCTTCGACGCCTATGCTGCGTGCTACTGCGAGATGTTGGACATCGAAGGCAGGGATATGAGTGCGGAAAAGCTGGTCAAACTGTATTCCAGCACCATCCGCATGGTTCGGGAAACCATCACGAAATTCATGGCCTGCTACATCACCAGCCTCGACATGCGCTACTTCAACATCACCTTCTGCCTGACGGAGCAGGAAGTTTCCCAGTTCCGCAAAGTGCTGAACGAAGTCCTGACCAAGGCCATCTCCATCGTCCGTAATTATTTTAACGTCCGGCTAATCTGTGCCGTAGGTATT
Organism: Ruminococcaceae bacterium UBA4958; assembly: GCA_002397355.1. Classification (GTDB taxonomy): domain Bacteria; phylum Bacillota; class Clostridia; order Oscillospirales; family Acutalibacteraceae; genus Thermocaproicibacter. The sequence goes on from DHAI01000042.1 coordinate 5,085, forward strand.
CCCATAAACGATCCTTTCCGCCTTTCGGAATCCTTTTACACCGCCCGGATCGTCCTACCCGCCGCCTGCCCGGAACACCCCGTCGTGTTTTCCGAGCACTCCGGCGAAGCCCCGGATCATGGAGGTGCCTTCGATATTTCACTGTATAAGAGCGGCATCATGAAGGCATACGAGGAGTTGGATCCGGACGCGCTTTTCAATCTGATCACACAGATCGCAGATTATTTCACCGGGCACTTCGCTTCCCGCCTTCAGGCGATGGATGCCGCCTGCAGCCTGCTTTACACGGCCATTTCTATGCTGCCGGACGGCGGCGAGACCGTCTCCCGGATTTTCTCCGACGACCCGGAAGGATTCCGCTGTATCTATAAGAAGCACACCACGGTAGAAATCGTCGACTGGATGCTCCGCCTGCGCGACGGGCTGTGCGGAGCGCTCCGCAGCCAGAAGCAAAACTATAAGAGCCGGATCGTCTCCGGCGTGCAGAAATACATCCGGGAAAACCTGGACCGGAAACTGAGTCTGAACGAGGTCTCCGCACTGTTCGGATACAGTCCCAATTATCTGAGCCAGCTGTTCGCACGCTACGCGGGGTGCAGCTTTGTGGAATATATTACAAAGGAAAAAGTCCGGGCGGCAAAGGCGATGATGGCCGCAGGGAACGAAAAGATCTACGAGATCTCGGAAAAGCTCGGATTCGAAAGCGCTTTTTATTTCAGCAAGGTTTTCAAAAAGGCGGAGGGCGTCTCTCCGCGGGATTACATCAAGGCCAGGCGGTTCACGCGGGAGCGCCCTTGAATACACAGGTCATCATGGGGTGGATCGCAGGCAGCCTTCCCCTCCGCCGCAACCATATTGCCGCCGTCGGCGCGCACGGCAATCGGAACTAAAAAACGGTGCGGTGCAGAAAATCAGAGCGCTAATTCGTCTCGCCCTCCAATAAAAAAGGGCGCAACCGATTAACGATTGCGCCCGAAAAGCAATAGGTTCATTTCATCTGTCCGGTAATAAAAGCATCGGATATTTTGTAGGTATCTATCCGCAAGTCATTGCATTCAGTGGATTTTTTCGTTTCTGCTTCCCCCGAGGCACAACCCAGCTTCTCAGCATTGGCTTCCGCGGGATTCGGGTATTCACACGCGACGGGAAGGATCATTCGCCGGCCAGCTCAACCTCAAGCACGGTGTCGATTGGATCCGGCAAAATCGGATTCTGACCCAGGTCGGCGAACGTCACGTCCGGATAATTGTTGCTGATCCAATTATTGGCTACGGGGATTTCCGCGCCATTGGAAATAAGACGTATTTTTTTCACCTGATCTCCGGAAATCCCTTGCAGAGGAACCGGCCCGACCGTGTTGTCAAATATATGGAAATAAAGTTTATTGCCGTTCTGAGTGATTCTTCCAAATTCCGGGCGTTCTACATTGGATCTTCCGCAGTTGTAGATGCTTTTACCGTTCTTTTTCATCCACTTGCCGATTTCCATAAGGATCGCGCACGACTGTTCCGGAATATTGCCGTAAGCGTCGGGACCTACGTTCAGCAGCATATTTCCGCCTTTCGAAACACACTCCACCAATTTCCTGATCAGCATGGATGCGGGCTTGAAGTATTGATCCCCGGCGTTGAATCCCCAACTGTTGTTCATGGTAAGGCATGATTCCCAAATCATCGGGTTGCCGTTTGTGTCCCGGATTCCGCTCGGAGGGATAATCTGCTCCGGGCTTATAAAATCGCCGTGATACGGCAGAGGGTGATCCGTTGCCAGAGAACTGAAAGCGGAACCGGCGGTTTCAAGGCGGTTGTTGATAATAATATCGGGCTGCAGCGACCGCACCATGTTCACGAGTTTTGTGGCCTGCCATTTTTCGCCGGACATTTCCCCATAAGAAAAGTCCAGCCAAAGTATGTCGATCTTTCCGTAGTTGGTGCACAGTTCGCGGAGCTGGTTATGCATATATTCGACGTAGTTGTTCCAGTTGCGCCCTTCATCCGGATATTCCGAATTGCCGCGCATCGGGTGGTTGCAGTCGCCGCAGTGCGGAAAATCTTTATGGTGCCAGTCCAGCAAGGAATAGTAGATCCCCACTTTCAGCCCTTCCGCTCGGACAGCCTCCACGTATTCTTTCACCAAATCCCGCCGGCACTTCGTGTTCGTCGCTTTAAAATCCGTGTACTGACTGTCAAACAAGCAGAAACCGTCGTGATGTTTTGCCGTAAGGACCATGTATTTCATCCCCGCGTCTTTTGCCAGGCGGGCCCAGACGCGCGGGTTATAATCCTTCGGGTCAAATTCCTCGAAATATTTAACATACTCTTCATCCGTCAGCCTTTCCGTGCTGCGGACCCATTCGCCGCGCGCCGGTATCGAATACAGCCCCCAATGGATAAACATCCCGAAACGCGCGTTGACATACCATTCCATCCTTTTCCGGTATTCTTTCCTGTCAAAAACATACATTCCTGGTTTTCCCTTCTGTAATATGATTTTTACGGCTAACGCTGAAAGTCTTTTCCGACATTTGCCGTTGCGCCGGCGCCATTGCAGCGAGCCGGTTATGGCACCTTCCACAAAATAATGCTGCGCGCACGGATAAACATGGAGAATTACAAGCGTTACAATCATAGCATATTTCAATCTCTCTGCCAATCTTTTTTTACCGCCAAGGAATGCATTGGAAAGCCGCAAGTCCAAAGGCTCCCAGGCAAAAGGGGCCTTCCTATTTGGTTTCAAAGGCCGTTAAGACTGCTTTCCAAGACAGGCGGGGGGCCGCCGTTCACATATATAATTTGGCCGTTGAAAAAGTTGGAAGCATCGGATGCGAGGAACACTGCCGGGCCCCGTAGGCCATCCGTCACGTCGCACGCCTAACCCCGCGCTTCGATTCCCTTTTCCTTATAATCTGGTGACAGGCAAAAAATTGCTCGATGAGTGGGATACACATACGGCAAAGCTGAAACAGTTTGGCCCTGACGAGGAAATTCAGATACACCAGAACCTTCTCGATGAATATTTGAACAAATGATTTTCTAAATTATGACTACTTCTGAAAAGATGAACAGGGGCACAGATGATTTGTACCATCTGTGCCCCCACGTTTGTATTCAGACCGCCACACAAGGCGCTTGGAAATTTTAAGCAATGCCAAGGATTTTTTGCAAAGCCGCTCCCAAAAGAGCGTTCTATTGCTCAAGAAATCCGATCAGCTCCTCGTTGAATTTCTGACGCTGGTCATAAAACAGGAAATGGCCGCACGACTCGATCGGGACCAGCTTGGAACCCTTGATGCTTTCATGCTGGGCCGTCGCCAACGGGAACAGGCATACCCGGTCGTCGACGCCGTGAAGGATCAGCGTGGGAACGCGAATTTCCTTCAGATCTTGAAACAGCTGTTCTTCGCCCAGCCACGTGTTCGCAATCGCCGCGGTGGACCAGCCGGCCGCCTGCAGCCCTAATTGAAAGAGCCAGTCGGCCAAAGCCGGAGTTACCGGATTGAAAAAGAGCATATTCCCAAAATCCCGCAAAGTCTGGGGCCGGTCCTGATGAACGCCCCGGATGATATTCAGCACGTCTTCCCTTTTTAAACCGTATGGGAAGTATGGCCGCTCGATGAGGCTCGGAGCCGCCGCGGCACAGAGGACGAGTTTTGAAACGCCGCATCCCCTGTGCCTCGCCATGTATCGGATACAAATCGCACCGCCTGTCGAATGGCCCAAAAGCGTGAAGTTATGCAGCCGCATCGAATCGACGACACACCGGATATCGTCCGACAAACGGTCGTAGTCATACCCGGTCCAAGGCCTGTCTGAATGACCGAACCCTCTGTAATCCATCCCGACACACCGGTACCCTTTCGAGGGCAGGACATCGAACTGGTACTCAAAAAAGTTGTGGTTCCCGGGCCACCCGTGCACGAAAAAAACCGTTTTTCCGCCCGCAGGATTGATATCCTCGATATATACCTTCACATTTCTTTCGACTCGTATGTAAAATCCCATGGCAAAGCCTCCCGCCCGCATGTTTTCTTCATTATATTCTACGCACAGGTCGAATATGACGCCCCGATACACGGTCCTGTCCGTGAAGGGGAAAACATGGCGCAAGACGGGGCTGAACCTCATTTTTTCCCAACGCGGCCTGATTCCGGCATAAAGCTTAAGCTTTGGCCGCGTATGCTTGCCTTTAAGCTTGCTCCAGATTTCTCGAGGAGTAGCCAGGGCTGTATGACAGATAAGCTATTTATTTCGGAACGGCAAAACCAGAGTGGCCATCCGATATAAAAGCTACCGGTAAGATGGGCCCGCTCAATTGGGATTCTGCAATGCCCTTTTTAAGCCGTCGAAATCCAGGAAGTCGAAAATGAACTGTTTTCTCAGCAGCTCCGGCGGTATGAATTCGTTGTATTTATTCTCGATCTGGACATTCTTCGGCAAGGGCAGGCCGGCCGCATCCTCATCGGACGCAAGGATGTCAAGGATGGCGCTTTCCAGATATTTCTCTGCTGCCGGCACATTGCCGCTGAAAACGACTTCCAGATAAACGCTGGTCCTCCATCGGATTCTATTTTTTATGCCCCGCTTCAGCAACAAATAATGGAGCGTAAACAGCTGCCGCGTTCCGATCCAGGGGAATACGGCGTATCTATTTTCTGACAGCTTCGTGACCAGATTGGTCAGGATGCCGGAATTGCGAGTGAGGTACCGGATTTCCTCCAGCCGTTCGCGACAGGAATCGCTGAGGTACGGGTAGGAATCGTCACATTTTAGAATGCTTCTCATTTTACGCACCAACGTCGTGTGCAGTTCGGAGTCAAAGTCGATGTCCCAGTCTACGGTTGAAACGCCGGGAACCAGCTTTACGAAGATCACTTTCGCCTTTTGATTGACCTCGACCGTTTCCCAGGTCCTTCCTGCCA
>DHAI01000042.1:10299-15119 GCA_002397355.1 Ruminococcaceae bacterium UBA4958
TGCGAGAGCAGAAGTCTGTAATCCTCCAGGGGAATCCGCCGAAAGCTGGTCAGAGAAAGAACGTCCTGCGCCAGCCTGCCCGGCGTGGCTTCCCCCGCCGAAAGCAGGTAGCTCATGGTCTGATGATAGAGCAGGGAATAAGGGTATCCGCCCGGGGACAAGGGCTCGATCCACTTTTGCTTCGTGTATAATTCAATGATCGCGATGGTGCGGATGAACCCCCAGTTGATCGGACCCAGGGCATCGGACGCTGAGGCGTGAACGTCGTCCACAAAAGTAAACAGGATCTGCGGAATCTGCCCGCGCCTTCCGCAACGGCCGAGCCGCTGCGCAAAGCTCGATACCGTGGCGGGCGGCCCGACCTGGACCACCTGGTCCAGGGAGCCGATGTCGATGCCGAGCTCCAGCGTCACCGTCGCGCCGGTGACAAGTTTCTCTTCGGATGTTTTCATCTCGTCTTCCGCCTGCTCGCGCAGGACGGCCGAAATGTTGCCGTGATGGACGCGGTAGACGTCCGGCGTTTTGTTTTTCAGGGCGATCTGCCGCAGATTCGCCATCACAAATTCGATCTCTTCTCTCGAATTTGCGAAGATGATTGTCTTTTTCCCGAGCGTCATCCGGTACAGATACTCGAAATGCTGCAAATCACCTTCGTCCAGCGGGGTTCCGTCCGGCGTCGGGACGGCCGGCCCGGTGCTTTCCTTTTCAAAGCGCTGCATTAGAAGTTTGATTTTCTGCCGCCCGGTATTCGAAACAGGCGCCGAGCAGTTTCTCGGCGTCCCGGAATTCAGCCAGTCCTCCGCCACCTTTCTATCGCCCAAAGTTGCGGACAGGCCGATCCGCCTCGGCACGGCCCCCGTAAGCTTCTGCAGTCTCTCAAGCAGGCAAAGGACCTGCACGCCGCGCACGTCGCGCATAAAATAGTGCACCTCGTCGATGATCACGAACCGCAGGTCGCCGAACAGCTTTGCGCAGGCGCCTTTCCTGCGGATCAGCAGAGACTCCAGCGATTCCGGCGTGATCTGCAGAATGCCCTGCGGATGTTTCAGCATCCGCTTTTTTTCCGCCTCCGAAGCATCTCCGTGCCATTTGCAAACCGGCAGCCCCGATTCCAGCAGAAGGTCGCTTAACCTTTTGAACTGGTCGTTGATCAGGGCTTTCAGCGGGCTGATATAGAGAACGCCGACGGAACGCGACGGGTGATGATATAACTCGGTCAGAACCGGCAGGAACGCGGCTTCCGTTTTTCCCGAAGCAGTGCCGGAAGATAATAATAAATTGTCGTCCGTGTCAAAAATCACCTGGCAGGCGGAAACCTGGATCTCCCGCAGCTGCGTCCATTTGCTTGCATAAATGAAATCCTGAATGTACGGTGCCAGCCTGTCGAATACATCCTTCATACCTCAAACTCCGTAAATGCGTCTTCCTTTTCTGCTCCTTGGGAAGGGACAAACCCGCCGTCGTTTAAGATCCCCGTCATCGTTTTGTCCGGATTCTGGAGCAGGATATCCAACAGCTCGATGAAGTCCCGGATGATCTCACGCGGCGTGATGTGAGTGTCTGCGCCGACCCGGTTATACTCCACATTCAAGAAGCACATCAGGTCGTCATGTGTGACGGCGGGAGTGTAATCAAACAGTTGCCCGTGCATCTGGACGAGCTTTCCAATCAGCACATAAACCTCGTCATACGTCAGCATTTCGAGCCGGATGATGGGGGAAAGGAGATTCCTGGTGTTTCCCGATGCAAAGCGTCCTTCCGAAAGCCTTGAGCGCAGCGCTTCGTAGCTGAAAACGCCCTTATATTTGTCTTCGATGCACTGCGGTGTTCCGCCGATCAGAAAACCGATATGTTTCGCCTTGCCCTGGAGCACATCGTTGTACATGGTCAGGATCTTCTCATAATTACTCTGCCTTGTGGCCGCATGGGGGATTTTATAAATATTGACCAGCTCGTCCACAAGGACAAGCATGCCCCGGTACCCCGCGTGTACCATAAATTCGGCAAAAATCTTGATGAAGTCGTACCAGCTCTCGTCAGTCACGATGAGGTTGATCCCCAACTCTTTTCTGGCCTCGGTCTTCGTGGGGTATTCGCCCCGAAACCATTTGATCACGTTGGATTTCAGCGCGTCGTCAGACTCGTTGTAAGCTTTGTAATAGAGCAAAACGGCTTTTGCAAAATCGAAGCCGTTCACCATACCTTCCAGGTTGCCGACGACCGTATAGATCCGCTTTTCCACCAGCCTTTCAAATTCGGCATCGCTGACCGGGACCTTGTCATCAGTGACCACCTCCGTCCTGATGCCTGAAATCCACCGTTCCAGGATCAGGGGCAGCGCGCCGCCGTCCGGTTTGGTTTTCGTCGACATGTTTTTCATGAGCTCTTTATAGGTCGCAAGCCCCTGCCCCTTTGTGCCGACGAAGCGCCTCTCGGGGGAAAGGTCGGCGTCCACCACGACGAAGTTCCGTTCAACGGCATAGTTGCGGATCGTCTGGAGCAAAAAGCTTTTCCCGCTGCCGTATTTTCCGACGATAAACCGGAAAGCCGCCCCGCCGTCCGCAATGACGTCGATGTCGTGCAGCAACGCGGCGATTTCCCGATCCCGTCCGACGGCGATATACTCAAGCCCTACTCTGGGAACAACGCCGCCCTTCAAGGCATTGATGATGGTACTGGTGATGCGTTTCGGCGGATTACTGGAATTCAATGCTGATCACTCTTTTCAGGTCGCCCCTGTATTCGTCGAAAAGTTCAATTTTATCCGAAAGTTCCATAACGTTGTCGTTCACCGTATCGATCGCCTTCTGATTGATCCCGTCGACGAGAACTTCCAGCATCGTACCGTGATCTTTTGAAAAAGCTTGCAGCTTCTGCAGCGGCGCATTTTCAAGGATCATCCGCACGGCGGCCCGTTCCGTTCTGTCCAGCGAACGGGCGAACGCGCGCCATGGGTTTTTCGGGCCGCCGGCGGGTTCCGAGGCGGCCGGGTGTGCGGGTTTAGGTTCCGGAGCCATGGGCACCGTCGCAGGGTCGGTTTCTTCCCCGTCTATCAAAAGCTTTTCCTGGGTTTTCTGCGCGTTTTCCCGGATCGTTTCAATCCGGCCGGGGTCCACCGTAATCACTTTTCTCTGCGATTGTCTGTAATACTTTACAATCGCGGCGTCGATTTGTTGAAAAAAGCGTTGGGGGTCCTGCACCAGCCGGGTGATTTCGGCAGAGTCGATTTTATTTCGATTCGCGGTCACCCGGTATTTGTATTTGGTCACCCGGCGGTAAAACTGCTCAATCCGCTTCAAAATGTACCCGATGAGAAGGCGGCCGTTCTCCTTCGGAATCCTATTTATGGAGGACGTCCAGCACCCGTTTTTATATTCGTATTTTTCCGTATTGGAGATTTCTACGACCTTGTTTTTGGTTTTCATGGAAAGGGAGCAGTACAAGGCGTTTGAAAACGGCGCCCATGCACTGCTCTTGCTGTAGAAAATTAAATTCTCAAACTTTTCACCCTGCCCGAGCAGAAATTCGTCGAGCGTTTTGATCACGGAATCGAAGCAGGCACCGATCGTCTCTGCCGTTTCTGGGGTGAAAAAAATGGACTTTTCTATTTTGTAATCCGAATAGGGAGAATAAAAGTCAAAAATGCTCTCAGCTTTGGGAGGTTTCCTGAGACCTTGCAGGATTCCGGTTTTTTGCAGGAACTCGGGGAATGGCTCGGAAAAATCGTTCGTAATGTAGTAATCCCTAATCCATTCGTTCATGTAACCGTCGAGCTTTTTCTCATAGCCCCGGTATTCTTTCCAGAGAAAGGTCAGCTTTTCCAGACCGTCCTCGCAGTTTTGGACGCCGATATGATTAATCAACTCGTAAATGTACAGAAAGACATAAGAAAACGAAGTGCGACGGATAACGCCCTTCCGCACTTTGCTGCGCCAGGTAAAGTAGGTGCGCAGCTGCTCATAGCTCATCATCTGATAGTTTGGGAAATACATGGAAAAAGGCGCGTTTCCCTCGTAGTTGTCCTCGAAATCTTCCATGAACTTGGCCTGCTTATAAAACAGAACCGTTTGCAGCCTGTCCCTGGAACCGTTTCGATAACCGGCAGGCTGGGACATCTGAGCAAGCCGGCGCATTTCGAGAAAGCGTTTCCGTTTTTTGTCCGGAGAATACCGCGGGACCGGAACCCCTTGGGGGATGGCTTCACTGTTTTTGGAATTCTCAATATAGATTTCAGCAAAATCATTTTTGAAAGGGGATTGATAGGTCTTGTTTTTTAACTGAGTGATGAGTTCGTTCACATGCCTTACGATCTCTTCTTTTCCGGTTCCCCAAGGCACGAAACATCCCCCCTCCAAAGGCGAAAATACAAATCCCTGTTGCCATAAATATAGCATATTTATGGGCCAAAAGCAAATTCCGCGCTCATATTTTAATAGCGAAATATTGTTTTATGGAAAAGTGGAGAAGTCAAGAAACGTGCAGGGTAGCGTGCTAATCAGCAACTGCCGGTAGCGCTGGTGGAATGGCATGAAAAATAATTCTGTAATGGGTCTGGACAGTTCGTACCACGGCATCCGGTACTCCGGAAAATCCTATGTAAATTCAAATTCAGTTCATACAAAAACTCAGGTGATTTTATGGATTTGCTACGGAAATCAAATGACGGGATTCGCTCCCGATCGTTTTTTCTTTTTCAAAGCCGCAGGGGATTGCTGCCATTACATCCGCAGCACTGCTGAATTTCTGACTGTTTCCATATTCCTTCAGAACTTCTTCCGGTACGGTACTCATAAAAATGACTTCCTTTCAGACTCGATTTT
>DHAI01000042.1:15315-15481 GCA_002397355.1 Ruminococcaceae bacterium UBA4958
CTTTGCCAACAGGATTTCCATCAGATCGGCGGCTCCATTCATGCATCTGCCGTTCACCCGGACAGACAGGCTTTTCCCGGATGATGGAACCGCCGTCGCGGATCGAATCTATCCCCGGTTCCGCCCTTCCTCTTTTTCGAACTCCGTTTTGGCTTTTTCCAGGTAT
>DHAI01000042.1:15700-20037 GCA_002397355.1 Ruminococcaceae bacterium UBA4958
CTTGGCGTGGGCCTCTTCCGAATCGACGAAATTCAGAAAAGCCTCTTCGTGAGTTCCGGCTTTTCCGTCCCCAACCCCGATGTTTCCGTAGAAAGTGGGGACGCGGCGGCTGACGTTGCCGATGTCGGTCGAGCCGATCAGTTCCGGCCCTTCGCTGAAATCGCGAATGCCGCACTGCGCGAGGTTTTCCTTCATCAGTCCGCAAAGCACGGGATTCATCCGCAGCTCGTCGAAACTGTTTTCAAATCGGCTGATTTTTACCCGCGCTCCCGTCATCAGAGCGGAACCTCTCGCGCAGTTTTTCACTTTTTCCGACACTTCGTCCAGGTAGGCGCGGTCGGATGCCCTGACGTAAAATTTGCAGCTGGCGTAGTTCGGTATGACGTTCGGAGCATCTCCGCCGTCCGGGATGATGCCGTGGATGCGCACGTCCGGCCTCACCTGCTGGCGCAGCGCGCCGACGCCCGCGAAGGTGAGATTCACGGCGTCCAGGGCGTTGATGCCCTGAAACGGGCATGCGGCCGCATGGCTCGCTTTGCCGAAAAATTCAAATTTCCAGGGATCCATGGCCAGCGCGCGCGCGTTCAGGGTGGTGGTTTTGGACAGGTGCATCTGAAAAACGGCGTCGATGTCGTCGAACGCCCCCGCTTCCAGGAGATCCACTTTCCTCCCCACGGTTTCTTCCGCAGGAGTGCCGATGACGGCGACGCATCCGCCGAGAGGTTCTTTCACACGGGAAAGGATCAGCGCGGCGCCGACCGCCGTGGCGGCGATCCAGTTATGCCCGCAGGCGTGGGCCGGCTTTTTTTGCGGGCCATAGCCGGGCAGCGCGTCGTATTCCGCCAGAAACGCCACCTTTTTGCCGGCGGGGTTCCCATATTCCGCCCGGAATGCCGTCTTTAAGCCCTTGTAGGGATATTGCACCCGGAAACCGCTTTTGCCGAGAAGATCGGCGAGATAGGCGGATCCGGCAAATTCGTTGTCCCCGAGTTCCGGATGGCGGAAAATGAAATTGCTGACGCCGATCATTTCGTCTCGGGATTTTTCGTCCATCGCCTTTATTTCACTGCTCATTGTCACCGCGCCTTTCACTGCGGACCGGCGGAAGTTCAAAAACGTCAGGCGGAAGGTTGGTTTGCGATGGCCCAGTCCATCAGTTTGGAACGTTCGTCTTCGCTGATCGTGCCGAGCACTTTGTCGATTTGATTTTTCAGCTCCGTATTGCCGGGCTTCAGCGCCGCGCAGACGTTGATGGTTTCCGCGTTCACCTTGAATCCCTTGCCGTCGGCGAATTCAATCATCTTCAGATCCGGGTAGGCCTTTTCCGCGCTCAGACCGGTCGGTTTGTCGCACGAAAGAAGCTCGCATTTGCCGGAATTTAAGGCCACCAGCATGGTTGGGACATCCGCAAGCGCCGCTTGAATCTTTGCGTCCGGAATCTGAGACAGCAGCGGGTACCAGGATGTGCTCTGCTGAGAAGTGCAGCTCGCACCCTTCAGGTCGGCGATGCTGGCGGCGTTCGCGTATTTGCCGTCCTTTTTGACAATGACCACAAACTGCGACTTGTAATACGGCTCGCTGAACAGAAGCGTCTTTTTCCGTTCCTCGGTCACCGCCATGCCGCAGATGCCCGCATCCACAACGCCGGACGTGATGGCCGTTGGGATCGCCGTCCATTCCGTTTTGTGCACCTCAAGGGTGGCGCCCATGCTGTCCGCGATCTTTTTTGCAATTTGGATGTCGTACCCGTTGCAGAAAGTGTTGCTGCCGTAGATCGGAACGGCGTCGTTCGAGTTGTCGGTCTGAGTCCAGTTGTAAGGCGCATAGGCGCATTCGAGAGCGATGCGGAGCACCTTTTTGGTTCCGGCCGTGGTAGAGCAGCCTGAGAGCAGTGCCAGAGCGGAGATGAAGACCGCCAGAAACACCGCCGTGAGTTTCCGAAATCTTTGCATGGTTTTCATGATGCATGCTCCTTCTATTTTGGATTTTAACAAAAGAGGCGCCGGCTCCTTTTATGAGTCGACGCCTTTGCCAACAAAATGTTTTAGCAATATGATTGGAATCGCATGCCGGTTATGAGAAACAGGACCGCACTGCCGGCCTGCGGGCAGGTCAGGAATCCGACAAAACGAACAGGAAAAAGGTCAGCATGTCGAAATAGTCCTTTGCCGCAAAACGCACGCCGTTCATCCCGTCCATCTTTGCGCCCGGGTAGAAGGAGCCCCGGTAAGCGCGGGCGTGCTCGTGAAATCGGATGAAAGCCTCGAATTTCTCCGGAAGCGCGGGCAGACACCGGGAAACGTCCCCGGAGAGGGCCTGCTTCATTTTTTCCTCGATTTTTCTCTGCGCGACGGCGGGGTGCAGCGAGATGGAGGCATTCCCGACGCCCGCGCTGACCGGCACGGTGGTGATAGCCGGTATCAGCTGCGCGGCGTCCTCGCAGAGCATTTTGTCGCCGCTGACGAGCACGACCGGGACGCCGAAATAGGCGGAAGTATAGGCGTTGATCAGAAATTCGCTCGCGATACGCCCGTTTAAGGTGACAAGGTCGTTCTTCGTATTCATGGTGTGCGCGAGCGGGCTTCCGTTCGTCGCGACGGCCGAGTGGCAGCCGATCATGGCCGAGGCGGAGAAGCTTTTGTCCAGCCCCGCCATCATGGAGGCGGGGCTGCCCGTCCAGCCGCGCATGATTTTTACCTCTTCCGGCAACTTCCGGGGGTTGATGTTGCGCGCGGAATCGTGCGCGTCCTTCACCAGGATTTCCCGCGAGCCGGCCGCGATCGCCCCCCGGCAGGCGGCGGCGGTCTCCTCGGTCATCTCGTCCGCAAAATAGGGGTAGAGCCTGTCGCCCGCCTCCGTTTCCGGCCAGCTCGCCGCGCCCGCCGTGCCTTCGATGTCCGCGCTGATAAATACCTTCATCTGCCGGTCGACCTCCGTTTTACAAGCAAATTTTTGGGGATGGCCGCAGGCCGCTTAAGAAGCCGTCGGCTCGTTTTCGACCGCCCAGTCCATCAGCTTTTGCCGTTCGTCCTCGCTGATCTTCTTCAGGGCGCCGTCGATTTTCTCCTTCAGGTCCGTGTTGCCGAGTTTCAGGGCCATGCAGACGTGCGTCAGCTCGGCTTCGGCTTTGAAGCCCTTGCCCTCCTCAAATTTGATCATCTTGAGGCCGGGGTTGGTCCTCATCGAAGAGAGCGCCGTGGGCGTATCGCAGGAAAGCATGTCGCACTTGCCGGAAGTCAGAGCGACAAGCATCGTGGGGACGTCCGGCAGCGCCGGCTGCACCTTGCCGTTCGGAATCTGTGAAAGGAAAGTATACCATGAGGTGCTTTGCTGGGAAGTGCACTCCGCACCCGCGAGATCCGCAAGGCTCTTTGCGTCTGCATATTTGCCGTCCGCTTTTACCAGCGCGACGTTGTCGGCTATGTAATAGGGATCGGTAAACAGGAGCGTTTTTTTGCGTTCCTCCGTCACGGTCATGCCGCTCATTCCGGCGTCCACTTTCCCGGACTGTACGGCGGGGGGGATGGCGCTCCATTCCGTCTTGTCGATCTCCAGGGAATACCCGAGGTCGTCGGCCACCTTTTTGAGGATCTGCACTTCATAGCCGTTGCAGAAAGTCGACGAACCTTTGATGGGAAGTGCCCCGTTGGAATCGTCCATCTGTGTCCAGTTGAACGGCACGGAGACGCACTCCATGGCGACCTTGAGCACTTTTTTGTCTCCGGAGGAGGACCCGGCGGCTCCCGCCGAAGCCGTGGACGCAACCTGCGGCGCGGTGCTCTGCGCGCCCGGAGCGGACGAACAGCCCGAGAGTGGGGTCAGAGCGGCACAGGAAATCGCCAGAACCGCCGCAGCGAGCTTTTGAAATCTTTTGCTGGGTTTCATGATCAATACCCCTTTCCGTTACTGTAAAAAAACGCCGACTCATCCGTTTGAGTCGACGCCGTTGCCAACAAAACATCCGCCGGTACGACCGGTCAGACCATGGAAGTGATTATAAAGGCTTATCATTCGATTGTCAAGGCTATTTTGAATTTTAATTTTTAATTTTTTCATAATCTGGTTCTATCAAGCCGATGCGGAAGGGGCATTTTTCCGCCCCTTGCGGATATTGACGAATGAGCCAAAAAATTTGTCCTGCGCATTTTTCATCCGTGCGAAGCAATATTCCCCCTATGTCTATGCAATTAAATTAAAAATTATTTGAAATTAATGATTATTTATGTAATATATTTATAATACGCTTTGCGCTTCCATAAATTTTTCACCATGCACAAACTTTATCCACGGATACCAGCACTTAGTAGTATACTTACACGAAAATGAATTTTTATATT
>DHAI01000042.1:20232-24476 GCA_002397355.1 Ruminococcaceae bacterium UBA4958
ATATAATTCAAATAAGCGGGATGCAAAAGATCATACGCAAAGGGGCGTAGTCGGGCTTCGGCCTGATTACGCCCTTTTGCATGGACCGGCGGCGCCGGTTCGTCCATCCCTGGTTTCCCGCATCGGGGCGCCCCGCTTTTCCGCCGAACGGGCGGGCTCCAGGGAGATGCGGCGCGGTCAAACAGAATATCCGCACGGGGAGAGAGAAGCCCCGTCGGCCTGATAGGAGAGCCAAAATATGAAGGCGAAATACCGCGTGGTCTATTACAACATTGTGGATCGCCTCGACTATGAAAACAGTCTTCTGAAACGGTGGAAGGTCGACAATCTGGAGCTGATAGAAGCCAAAGACCGGAGCGGCGGGCATACGTTTGCGGAAGTTGCGGCGGAAGCGGACGGCGCAGTAGTGGAATACGAGGCGGTTACCCGGCAGGTTATGGAAAAACTGCATCGCTGCAAAATCATCGCGCTGCAGAGCATCGGTTACAACAACATCGACGTCCGCGCCGCGACGGAAATGGGGATCTGCGTTACGAACGCGCCGGGTTTCTGCGCGGAAGACGTTGCGCTTCATTGCGTCGGACTGCTCGTCGACCTGGCGCGCAACATCAGCTATTTCGACCGGAAAGTGCGCGGCGGGGTATGGGATTACGAATCCGCGCCCGCGATGCACCGCATCCGCGGCAAGACCGTCGGCCTGGTTTTTTTCGGCAGTATTCCAAAGGCGATGGTTCCCATGCTGAAGGGCCTCGGCCTGCGGATTCTGGCCTACGCTCCGACAAAAACCGCCGCGTATCTCTCCTCCTTCGGAGTGGAAAAGGCCGGCGCGCTCGACGACCTGCTGCGGGAGTCCGACTTTGTTTCGCTGCATATGCCCCTGAAAGAGGAGACATACCATATGATCGGCGCGGAACAGCTTGGAAAAATGAAGCGGACTGCTTTCCTCATCAACACCGCGAGAGGCTCCGTCGTCGATGAAGCCGCCCTCGGCGATGCCCTGCAAAACGGCACGATTGCGGGGGCCGCCGTCGATGTGATCGAGGATGTGGAAGGGCATAAAACCGTTTTGACCAGCCTTGAAAACACCGTGGTTACGCCGCACACGGCCTTTCTTTCGGAAGAATCGTTTTACAAGGCGAGAGAAATCGCCTTGCGTCAGCTTGTGCAACGTCTCGTCCGCCAGGAACCGCCGGAAAATCTTGTCAACCGCGAGCTTGCGGACCGTATGTCCGGATGCCGGAACAGAGGTCCCGAAGCCGCCCGGTCTACGTGATTTTCGATTCGGGACGGCGGTCTGTGTCTTGCATTTTATGAAATACGGGAAAGGATATGAAATCATGGGCAAATTCTTGAGCGCGCGGTTTCGGAATAAGGACGGATATCATCTGGGGGAACGGTCCAGAGACAGGAGCATCATTAAATTGAACGCCAACGAGTCGCCGTTTCCGCCGTCGCCGGAGGCCCTTGCCAGCGTGACGAAGGGCCTTCTGGCGGAGCAGAACTTTTACTCCGATCCGAAATGCAGGGAACTGACGAAGGCTGCCGCCGAGAATTACGGCGTGAATGCCGACGAGGTTTTTGCGGACAGCGGCTCCGACGTCGTTCTTTCCTACTGCATGCTGGCTTTCGGCAGCGGCGGATGCGGGTTCTGCTTTCCCGACGTTACTTACGCTTTTTATAAAACCTTTTCGGATTTTTTCGGCATCCCCTATACGGAAATTCCCGTAAAGGCGGATTTCAGCATCCGCGCGGAAGATTACTGCCGCTGCGAGAGGCATGTCCTGCTGGCAAACCCCAATGCGCCGAGCGGCCTGGTGCTCGATACCGAGCAGATTGAACGGATTGTCGAATCGAACCCGGACCGTCTTGTCATAATCGACGAAGCTTACGTGGACTATAAAAACGAAAGCTGCGTTCCGCTGATCCGGCGGCATAAAAATCTGATCGTCGTGCAGACCATGTCCAAATCCAGGAGCCTTGCGGGCGCGAGAGTCGGCCTTGCCTTTTCCGCGGCGGAAAATATCCAGGATCTCGCCACCATGAAGGCCGCTTTCAATCCGGACAGCATCAACAGCGTTTCGGAAGCCATGGGCTGCGCGGCCATAAAGGACCGCCAATACATGCGGGAATGCGTGGAAAAAATCATTTTCACCCGTGAAAAGACGCGGGAAGCGCTTCTGGCCCGCGGGTTTCAGGTGTTGGAATCCCACACGAACTTCCTCTTTTTCAAACCGCCTTATATCCCGGCCGAAGAATTTTATATCCGCATGAAGGAAAAGGGGGTGTTGGTAAGGCATTACTGCCAACCGCGAATCAGCGACTACGTCAGGATGACGATCGGCTCGGAAGAGCAGATGAAGGAAGTGATCTCCAGGATCGATTCCGTACTGTACCGGTATCCGGCTGTTTTCGGGCGTGAATCCATTGGGATCCAGGCCAGAGTCAACGAGAAATGAACGGAGGGGAACCACATGGCATCACCTACGACCTTCATGGAATGGGTAGTATTTTTATTGCATAAATACTTATCCTTCTTTCTTCAAGGCTGCGAAATCACGCTCGTCCTGGCCCTTGTCGGCACGCTTTTGGGGTGTGTGATCGGACTTCTTGTCGGCGTGCTGCGGACGGTCCCGGCGCCGGGACCGAAAGCCAATCCCGCGATCAAAGTCCTTTACCGCTTGATGCAGTTCATCCTGCTTGCCTATATCGAGATCTTCCGCGGGACGCCGATGATGGTGCAGGCCATGGTTGTCTATTACGGATCCATGCAGGTGTTCAACCTCAACATGTCGCCCATGTTTGCGGGCTTCCTGGTCGTTTCCATCAACACGGGCGCTTACATGGCCGAAACGGTCCGCGGCGGCATCGAGTCCATAGACGCGGGCCAGACGGAAGCCGCGAAAGCCATCGGCATGACGCACTGGCAGACCATGGCCTGCGTCATCATGCCGCAGACGATCCGCAATATCCTGCCCCAGATCGGCAATAACCTTATCATCAACATTAAGGATACGTCCGTGCTGAACGTGATCTCCGTTACGGAGCTGTACTTCAACGGCAAATCCGCGGCGGGAATTTACTATCGCTATTTCGAGGTCTATTTCCTGATCAGCATCCTGTATTTTATCATGACGTTTGCATGCGCCCGTCTGCTGCGCTGGGCCGAACGTAAAATCGACGGTTCCGGATATTATCAATTGGTCGACCCTTTGGCGGACCCGACGGGAACGCTTCCGACGAAGAAAAAGGCGAAAGGAGTCATGCGTTTATGGTAACCGACGCCCCTATCCTGAAGGTGCAGCACCTGAGCAAGCGCTTCGGGGACCATCAGGTCCTGCAGGATATCGACTTTGAGACATATCCCCGGAATGTTATCTGCATCATCGGCGCTTCCGGCTCCGGGAAATCCACACTCCTGCGCTGCATCAACCTGCTTGAAACGCCGACGTCCGGCGAAATCTTGTTTCACAACGGCAGTATTTTCTCCGGCGGATTCAACCTGAGCACATACCGGGCCCACGTCGGGATGGTGTTTCAGTCGTTCAATCTGTTCCACAACATGACGGTCCTGCAGAACTGCATGGTGGGGACCAGGAAAGTACTGAAAAAGAACAAGGAAGAGGCGCACGACGTCGCGATAAAATACCTGACGAAGGTCGGCATGGCACCGTATATCAACGCGAAACCGGCGCAGCTTTCCGGCGGGCAGCAGCAGCGCGTCGCCATTGCGCGCGCGCTGGCCATGGAACCGGAGATCCTCCTGTTCGACGAACCGACCAGCGCGCTCGACCCGCAGATGGTGGGCGAAGTGCTGGAAGTCATGCGCAGCCTTGCGCAAGAGGGCCTGACCATGATCATCGTCACGCACGAAATGGCATTCGCAAAAGATGTTTCCAGCCGCGTGATCTTTATGGACCAGGGGGTGATAGCGGAAGAAGGTTCGCCCTCGCAGATTTTTGAAAATCCGGAGAATGAGCGGACAAAAGAATTCCTGTCGCGGTTCATCAATCGCTGAACTTGAAAAGATCCCGGGTATTGAAGGCGGGATGGCAAGAATCCAAAGACGGCAGGCAGCCGAAACGGGATTCACCGAAAACCGAATCCCTTCCGATCCGGCGGGGCCGGTTGGATTTCAAAAGATCTTTATTCGACCTTTCCTCCAAATTTTTGAAAAAGAGGTCTTTATCATGATGGATTTCAATGATTACAAACCGTACCTGAGCCCCGCGCTTGCGAAATCGACG
>DHAI01000042.1:24743-25246 GCA_002397355.1 Ruminococcaceae bacterium UBA4958
GTGAAGGCCATCAGCGAACAGGCGGCCAAACTGATAGACGCTTCGTTCAACATGGTCAATTTTCCCAGTACGCTGGAGCTGGCGAAACGCATTGCGGAGCTCGCGCCCGGCGACCTGGGCTGCACGTTTTTCAGCAACGGCGGCGCGGAGGCGACGGACGGCGCGCTGAAGCTGGCCCGCGCCTACACAAAAAAGCCGGCGATCATCGCGTTTAAGGGTTCTTTCCACGGTCGCACCATCGGCGCAACGACCGTGACGGGTTCCAACTCGAAATACCGCAAGTACTATGAGCCGCTGATGGGCGGCGTCTACTTTGTGCCGTACCCTTCCGAGCGCCTGTGCCCGGCCGGCATGGACGAAGAGCAGCGCTCGGCGTACTGCCTGCAGCAGCTCCGGGAGACGTTCGACTATCTGGTCGCGCCGGAGTGCGTGGCGGCGGTCATCATCGAGCCGGTCATGGGCGAAGGCGGCTATGTCGTTCCGCCCGCTTCTTTCTTGAAAAA
>DHAI01000042.1:25469-25838 GCA_002397355.1 Ruminococcaceae bacterium UBA4958
GGCGTCGTGCCGGATATCATGACGCTCGGCAAAGCCATTGCGGGCGGCCTGCCGATGTCGGCCGTCGTCAGCACGCCGGAGATCATGGCGGAATGGCACGCGGGGATGCACGGCACGACGTTCGGCGGAAATCCCGTCTGCGCTGCCGCCGCCGTGGAAGTCCTGAACGTGTTTCGGGACGAGCACATTCTGAAAAACGTCGCGGTGCAGGGCGAATACCTGTACCACAAGCTGAAAGAACTGCAGGCCCGCTATCCGGTCGTCGGCGACGTACGCGGTCTCGGCCTGATGCGCGCGATTGAATTTATGAAACCGGACCGCTCTCCGGACGGCGAAGCGCTTTCAAAAGTCAGGGATTACTGCTTCGAC
>DHAI01000042.1:25977-27528 GCA_002397355.1 Ruminococcaceae bacterium UBA4958
ACGGCATGCTCACGCTGAGCTGCGGCGTTTACGGCAACGGAATGCGTTTTGCCACCCCGCTGAACGTGAAGGCGGCGGAGATTGACCAGGGCATGGAAATCCTGAACGGCGCTTTGGCTTCCCTGTAGCGGCGGGGCCGCATGACCGCGTCCCGCCGCAAAATCAAGTCCCCGTCCTGTTTTTGGCGGTGGGAACGGGGCTTCGCCGAGGGGGCGACTATTCCGGCCCATGCAGCAAAACCGTCCGGCAGAAAGGAAAGACATTGATGCTGAACTTCAAATATTCCATTCCGACAGAAATTTTTTTTGGAAAAGGGCAGATTTCTTCTCTGCCCGCAGAGCTGCTCCGGTACGGAAAACGAGTATTGGTCGTTTACGGCGGCGGCAGCATCCGGCGAACCGGCCTTTATGATACCATTGCCGCCTTGCTGCGCGGCGCGGGGATCTCATACTGGGAACTGGGCGGCGTTGAGCCGAATCCGCGCATCGATTCCGTTCGCGCCGGCGCCGCGATCTGCAAAAAAGAGTCTGTGGACGCGGTGCTCGCCGTAGGCGGCGGCAGCAGCATCGACTGCGCGAAAGCTGTCGCCGCGGCGGCGGAATACGATGGCGACGCATGGGACCTTGTGCTGGACGCGGGCAAAATCAAAGACGTTCTGCCGATCGCCGCCGTGCTGACGATCGCCGCGACCGGTTCCGAAATGGACCGGATCGCCGTCATATCCAATCCGCGGACAAACCAGAAGCTTGCCACGAGCCACGACGGCCTGCGTCCGCGTTTTGCCGTTCTGGACCCGGTCTATACCTATACGGTGCCGAAAAGACAAACCGCGTCGGGCACGGCCGATATTTTCAGCCATGTGCTGGAAAGCTATTTTGTGAAGACGCCGGGGGTGTTCCTGCAGAAACGCCTGTGCGAAGCCCTGCTAAAAACCTGCCTGCACTTCGGAACGGTCGCCCTGAACGAGCCGGAGGATTATGACGCGAGGGCCAATCTGATGTGGGCGTCGTCCCTGGCCATCAATGACCTCATCGCTTACGGCACGGAGCGCCGATGGACGGTGCACCCGATCGAACACGTTCTGAGCGCCCACTACGATATTACGCACGGGATCGGGCTGGCCGTCCTGACGCCCAACTGGATGCGCTTTGTCTGCAAAACGCCGGAAAACCTTCCTTACTTTGCGGAATACGGGATCAATGTCTGGGCGCTTGACGGCAGCCTTCCCGCCGAACAGCTGGCCGAACGTTCGATTCGGAAAACCGAAGGGTTTTTTGAAAGCCTTGGCCTTCCGAAACGTCTGCGCGATCTGGGGATGCCTGCCGATTTGCTGGAGCAGATGGCCGGGGAAGCTGCCCATGGCGGGACGGTGGGCGGATTTCAGCCGTTGAACAGGCAGGATGTCCTGGAGATTTTGAAGATGTCCTATTGACAGCGAATGGAGCGTCAGACCTGACGGTACCTTGATAAGCGGCTGAATTTTGTCCGTTATCTTGGAAACCCGACTGTCGTCCACGTCGATCCCGTACATTGCCTGCACGGTTTTCTGAA
>DHAI01000042.1:27747-34987 GCA_002397355.1 Ruminococcaceae bacterium UBA4958
GCGGTCGCGCGGTACCTGAATCTCCATTTCCCCAGTGCTGCTCTGAACTGTTTTCGGCGAATACCCGTTCCGGCTGTTCGCTGTTTTTTTATTCTTGTAATCGTATTTTGAGTATCCGAGATCGTTCTTAAGCTCCGCGTCCAATGTCGCCTGAAACGTTTCCGCGGTCCGCGTTTTCACAACGCATGGACATCGTTCATATCCTTGATCCCGTACTCGTCAGTCACCTGTTTTCCCCCCAGCGCGGCCTGATTCCGGTTCGGGCTGGAACGTCCCGAAAGGTTGGGAAAGCGATGCTCAAGGGCTGCGCTGGAAATTTCGACGTCCTCATGGACCTCGCTCTCGCTGAAGCATCCTACCGTCACCATGTCGCAGCTTCGGATGGTGTTCCATGAGAAGTTCAGGCCCACATAGGGAGTACAGCGGCCCGCGCCCATGGGTTTGATGGTCATGACCGGCTTTTTTGCGCTGTGGATGATCGACGCCACCGTTTCGATCTCGACCTGCATCATAAAGCCGAGACAGTTGTAAATCTGGATATAGGTCTCGACGTCGTACCCGTTGGCGTCCGAATAAACGATCAGCTCCGGCATATGGGCCGACAGCCCCGGCTTCATCCCGGCGTCGCGGATCATCGAGGTATAATCGCCCAGGCGGTCGATGGTCGCGGTGTTTTTGTTGACGAGCTGTTCGGCGCTGGAATGATGGATCAGACAGAAAGCGGAACCGATCCTCGCGCTTTCCCGGACGGCCTTTTCCGCTTCCGCGCGGGCCTGCCTGGAATCCGAGACGTTGAGGATCGGCGTATCGACCAGGATCATCCGTTTCCCCGTTTTCTGCTCCGCATACTCGATGGCATCCAGCATCCGCGGATTCTGGCTGATCGGCCCCATAATGGTGTCGATCCCGTAGCCGAGAAAAGCGTTCAGCACGGGAAACATGCTTTCTTTGTCATGATAGCGCTCCCGGATCATCTGATCCGCCGCATTTCCCGTATGGCTCCAGCCGAGAAGCCAGTTGGTTCCGATGATCATGCGCGAAAGGGAAACGCCGGCGACTTCCGTGCGCGGAAACAATTGTTCCATTGATACTCCTCCCAACAGATGGAAAGCGCGGGTCCGCGCTTTCGGTATGCCGTCATTATAATACATTTATAACAAATTGGGAATCCGTCGGCAGTCAAAAATACTCCGACCAGATTCCCACGCGCGGGCTGTTCAGCTTAAATTCCCACAGATCTTGAATAATCGCGGCTCATTCTGGCGGCGTCCAGCGCAGCGCCGATCGCCGGAGACACGGCGGTAAACAGCAGGATGTTTCCGATGCCGATGGCCGCCGGATGTCATGGATTGCAGCTTCTGCACATGATTCGGCTTGATGAATTCAAAGCCTCAAGCTCAGCGCTTCTCCTTTCTTACAAAAAATTCCGGCGGCTTCAGCAGCCCCTGCGGAAGAAGCACATAGGAATCGGACCAATGCTTCCCCGTGGTGGTAAAACTGTCGGGGCCGTATCCGTCCACCAGGGCGGGCAGCATATGCAGAGGGCCGAAGGTATTGCGGCGTGTCAGAACCACCGTAAGAGAAACCGCGTTTTCTTCCGCCATGGAAGCGATCTCGCTTTCATAAGGCTCAAAGGGGAGAACCTTCTCTTTCCCATTTCCGGAAAGGAGCAGGCAGGAGCCGCCGAAGTTCTCCGCGCGAAGCACGGCGGCGGATCCCGCGGGAACCCCGGGAACCGGAAGCCGGTAGGTAATCTTTCCGGAATAAAACGGAAGCCCCTGCGGCGTGATGTCGCCGACGGAAAGGGCCTTCGGCAATCCGGTGAGCACGGGGAGCTTTCCCCCGTCCGCCAGCCGCACGCCGAAACCGCCGGAAAGGTACATGGCTTCCAGACCCTCCGTTGCGTAATAGGAAAGCTCGACGCGGAGCGTGTTTTCTCCCTGCGTAAAAAAGCCGCTTGGAACGGCAAGGCGGTCGAAGCAGATGTCGATCCATTTTCCCAGGGAAACGAGAGGGATCTTTTTCCCATTGACGGAAACGGAACGGATATGGGAGAGATTTTCCACGATCAGCTCCATCGGGCCGGGCGCTTCCTCCGCAAGGACCGTGCAGGAAAGGCTCGCTTCGCAAACGGGCGTTTCCGGTCCCTTTCCGTTTGCCTTCACATACCAGGGCTGCAGCATTTCCCCGCCCCGCGGGGAATACCCGTATTTGGCCCTGAGCTTCCGGTCCGCCCGAAGCACGTCGGTTTTCTCCCATCGTTCCCCGTCCTCCGCGGTAACCGTAAACCGGTCGAGCACGCAGAGGTTCGGCTCATCCAGCTCATAGGAAAGAGCGGAGTATTTCGGCGCGGGGACCGGGGCAAGAGAAAAATCCGCCGCCGCTTCCGTCTCTTCCTCCTCTTCGGAAAGAACATAAACCTGCAGCTCCCCCGGGAAAAAGCCGACCGAAAGGGTTCCGTCCCTTTCCGCTTTTACCGGCCGCAGCGTTCCTTCCACGGGGTCCCACCGGCAGACGGAAGCGGCATCGCCGGTACGGACGGAAAGCGCGGGCTTTCCTTCCGTCCGGTTGGTATTGAGCAGGGCGACGGTGCGCCATCCCTTGCAAAAGCGCACCTGCGCCATGATCTCCTCCGCTCCTTCTCCGGAGATGCGCACCTCACGGCCGCTCCGGCAGGCGGAGGACAAGGCTTCCGGCGTGCAGGGAATCCGAACGCACCGTTTTGCGAGAACGCCGAACGCATCGTTCTCGACGGCGTCCACATACCTGGGAGGATCCCCGGCAAAAATCAGCCGGCCGCCGGCCGCGGCGAACTTTCGGAGCAGCCTCAGGGTGGAGCCGCGCAGCGTATCGCACCCGGCTACCAGCACGCGGTCGTATGCGCACAGCCCGAGCTTCAGAGAGGTTCCGTCCACAGAGCCGAAGCGTGCGAGGTGATCCTCGTCCCCGTAATCGAAATCCACCTGGTGGGAGACAAGGGCGCGGAACACGCCAGCATAGGTTTCCTCCAGCCGTTGGATCTCGGAGTCCCGGGCGGAAAGGCCGTCGAAGGCGCCGCTGTACGCTCTGGCCCACACGCTCTCGATCGGGCTGACCACCAAGAGGCCGCGGTCCGGCTCCCCTTCGTCCAGCAGCACGCTCAACCGGGCAAAATAGGTTTCCAGCTTCTCATATTCCCGGTACCAGGTGGACTGATGCAGGATGCTCGCGGGGTAATCCCGCTTCGCCTCCCCTTTCATGGTATACCAGGAAAGATGGGGGCAGCGGAGATTCACGCCCAGCATTCTCTGCCAGTCGCCGATGTTTTTATAGGTCTGCAGGGAAGTCTGCCATCCCGTGCAGCCGTTGAGCTCCGAAAGCAGCCACTTTTTCCCCTGCTGGCGCGCAACGGAGGCCGCCTGCTTCACGATCCAGTAGCAATCGTTGTGGGTACCGAGCACGTCCACGCCGGGGCGGTGCTCAAACTCGTAGAAGCGCATCAGCGAACCCTGCATGATGGTCTGGGCGCAGAGGCAGTCC
Organism: Ruminococcaceae bacterium UBA4958; assembly: GCA_002397355.1. Lineage (GTDB taxonomy): Bacteria > Bacillota > Clostridia > Oscillospirales > Acutalibacteraceae > Thermocaproicibacter. Next base: position 31,267 of record DHAI01000042.1, read on the forward strand.
TCGTGCAGCGCGTGGCCCGTGAGCTCCAGCCCGTTCTCATCGCACCAACGGTAAATGGGCTCCACAAAATTTTCCAGGAACAATTCCTGGCAAAGCTCGATGTAATCCCTGGGAACCGGGGAAATCCCCCTGCCCTCTTTCCGGAGGAAAAGCTCCGGCAAACGCTCCACGAGCGAGTAGGAAAAACGCTTCTCGAATTCCTCAAATAATTTCGGCGTAAAGGGGGCTGCGTTTTCTTTTCCCTCGGAGAAGAAGGTGAACAGGGCCCCCCGGTGCGGCTCGTCGGTAAAAATCCCGCGGATCTGTTTGCCGAACTTGTCCCCGCAGTGCTTTTTATAGGCCTCGTGGGTAACGGTAAGAAAGGCGTCGGCGGCCTCCCGGTTCATGGTGTCCAGATAGGTGTAGCCGTTATAATTGTCGTTTTTCTCGGAATAGCGGGTAACAAACAGGAGGACGGTTTCCCCTTCCCGCGGCGGTTCCCCTTCGGAAAGCACCCGCCCGTCCGTATAGGAGGTTCCGTCAAGGCGGCAGGAAAAGCGCAGCACCTCCGTTTCCCCCGGCGCGAGCGTGAGAGCGGGATATTCCTCCGCGGAGTACTTACGCATTTCCAGGTACATGGAGCGGAACCGTTTCTCTTTCGTCACAAGGCCGCCGGCGGAGCCGGAGGGCCAGCGGTCCTCGTCGTACAGCCAGGCCTCCATCTGTTCCTCCGCACCCCGGTCGGCGCAGCGGGAAATGAGGCGGAACCATTCCTCCCCCAGGTATTCCGTCTCCAGGCCGGTGCGGGAATGCATGAAAAATCCGCCGAAGCCCATCTCCTTCATAACCGCGATCTGCCGGAAAAGCTCCTTCTCTTTCAGGTCGCCGTTCCAGGCCCAGAAGGGTTTGGCCCGAAGGCTTGCGTCCGGCGACTGGAAACGCCGTTTCAGTTCGGAAAGCTCCATGGAAATCACTCTTTCTTATCATTTCATATTCAGAATCGGTCCAGGGTGACGGGGCCCAGCAGCCCCGCCGGCTCGAACAGCAGGTACTTTGAAAACGGGTCCCTCATCCGGTAGCCGAGATGGGTTGCCACGTCCACCTGCAGCACGTTTTTTCCGGGACGCAGCGCACCGGCGCAGGAAAAGACATACGGCGGCGCGATGGCCCTGCCCAGCGGCCGCCCGTTCAGGGCGACCTCGGCGGTCTCTCCCACCCGGCCCAGATCCAGCCGCCAGGAATCCCGCCCCGGATCGGCCTCGAATTCCAGCACATACCGGGCGGTGCCCCCGAAATGCGGAAGCCTCCCGGGCACGGTGAGGGGAATCAGCCGCGCCGTTTCCTCATAGGGGACAAAGCCGTCCTGCCCTGAAACGGAGACCCGCCAGGTGCCGGAAAGCTCGCGGGAGCTTTTTTTCACAAGCCGCTTTTCCTCCGGAATATCCGCCGGGATCTCACCGAAAACGAAAAGCTTCGCCTCGTAGGGGGAAAGGTCGAGGGGGATTTCCTCCGACCCGGAAGAATAGCAGTGCGCCTCCGGTTTTCCGGAGTATTCCAGATACCGGCCGCCGGAAAACCCGGGAATCCGGAAAAAAGCGTGCAGGGGCCGGGTGATTTCCTCCCAAAACAGCAGGTACTTCTCCTTCGTTCCTTCCCTCATGTGGTACACCCGCAGAAGGGGCTCCGCTTCCCCGAGCCGGAGATCGCCCAGCTTCAGCCCGCGCAGCGCGTCCGGCAGGGCTTCATAGGGAAGGACCCGGAACCCGGGATCTCTCCATTGCTCCGGATCCTCTCCCTCCGGCGTGCAGGAAGGGAATTCCTTCAGAAAAAACACGGGCACTCCCTTTCGGGAATACTCCCGCAGGCGCTGCAGGACGAGAGCCGGCAGGCAGGCGGAATAGGGAACGACAACGGCCGGAATCGGCTGCGTCCCGATTTTCAGCGTTTTCCCCTCCACAACGGCCCGCTCCAGGTAATCCGACGGGAATATCTCGAAATCCAGCTGCCGGTCGAAGAGCAGCTTGGCCGCTTTGTCCACGGGATCGTAGGGACTGCCGCTCCACTCGGCCTCCGCGTGGTACAGGAGCCCGCAGGAACAGACATGGGTGCCTCCGGAAATCAAGTTGCACATACGGTTGGTGTAGGTCATCAGGTCATGGAAGCCGGGATACTGGGGATTATGCCCCCCGGCATAAAAATGCGGCGGGCAGTCGGGATCGGGAAACGTGGGGGAAAAGGCGTGCGGCACGAAATAGTTGATGCCCCGCACCAGCATGTGGTTGACGAGCCATTTCATGGTTTTCAGGCCCTCCGCCCAGCCGTAGGCCCCGAAAATCTCGCACATGGCGCGTCCCTTTTTCTCCGGCTGCAGATGCGCGTGGGAAGCGCCGAGCTTCGCCAGCGTATAATGGAAAAACCGGGGATCGCAGGACTCGTAGGACACGAGCCCGGCGGAAGGGTATTCGGTAAGTCCGGGGACGATCTGGTGCAGCACGACGTCGATGCCGGACATGTCCTGCCCCTCCATGCTGCGGAAAAAGTGGCCGGCGGAGCATCCGGTTTTCGTGTGGGCGCCGTTGTCCTCGATGATATGGCCGATATAAGACACGCCGTGAGCCCGGCTCCAGTTGCCGAGCTTCTCGGAGAAATTCTTCCGATAGAGCTTCGTGACCACGTTCATAAAGCCGATCCTCGCCCTGGCCGTCACCGAAGACCCCATGGGAAACCAGAGGGCCGGAAGCAGCAGGAGAGGGTTTTCCCCGTATTCCTCCCGCAGCAGCGGAAGGATCTCCCGCCGGAAGGGGTAGGCGGCAAAACGCTTTCCGAACCCCACGAAACCTCCGTCCTGGTTCCCGAAACAGGGCTCGTCGGAGAAAAAGCCAGCGAACGTATTGCCGAAATACTCTTTGAAATGCTCCCAATGGGGTTTGTACACCGCTTCCACCAGCACGTCCATGGATTCGGAGGACAAGGGATCGCAGTAAAGCTTCCTCCACTCCGGGATGCTGCTTTCCATTTCCAGCAGGAAGATGATCCGCCAGCAGCCACTGGGAAGGGTGAGGTACAGAAGGCCGTCCGAAAGGCCGGAAGTGACGTCGATGACCTCTCCGGTAAGCGCCTCGCTGTTTTTCACGCGGCGGCAGGCCAGGGCGGCCAGGATTCTGTCCTCCCCGCCCCCAAGCCATGCGTCCGCCATGACGGCGCCGTCCGCAACCGGCCCCGTAACGTCCACATGGCGTTCGGTCAGCTCCCTGCGGCGCAGGGACGGATCTTTTTCCGCAAGCAGACCGTTCGCGTACCCCGTGGGAAAGTGCTTGTCGTCCAGGAGCCACACGCGCATGCCCCTGCGGCGGCATTCCTTTAAAATCAACCCCATGTCCTGCCACCAGCCGGAGCGGCCGAATTCTTGATGGGGGCGGGATTCCACGCACAGCGCCTGGCAGCCGGACTCCTGAATCTTGCCGATTTCCGTCAGAAGCGCTTCGTCGCTTTCCCCGTGCTGCCAGAAAAAGGGCGCCGCATGATTTCCTGTTTCCGGTTCTTTTTGTTCCATGTCTCTTCTCCTTCCGGCGGACTAACCCGCCTGCATCCGCTTCGGGCTTACGCCGTAAAGCTGTTTAAATTGCGGAGCTTATTCAGCGCGACCGCTTTCCCCTCGGATTTCCTCCTCTATTATATCACTGTTTCCCTCCGGAATTTTATTGAAAAAGCTGTTTTATTCCTTGACCGACCCCCAGCGCGA
>DHAI01000042.1:35124-38420 GCA_002397355.1 Ruminococcaceae bacterium UBA4958
CGCCGGAAATAAAGTACTTCTGCGCGAAAGGATAAACGCGGGGAATGGGGGCCGTGGCAAACACGACCTGGGCGGCGTGGAAGGAACGGTTACGGCACGGATTTTCTGTCGCCCGTAGTCCTTTGACCACAAAACGCGGCACCCGTTTTCACGGATGCTGCGTTTTGTGTAAAATCGAAAAAACTTTAAGTGACGGTCCACCACATCGTGCTGATAATCGCCCACTTCTGAGAAATTGCAAAGATGTGTGTAGAAAGCCCCATAATGTCTTCCCTCATATCAAGCATTCTTACGGTTTTCATAAGCGCCTCACGCGAATCAGGATCTTTCCATCGTTCGTCAAGATTCGGAGCCAGCCACGCGCCTCCGACCACGCCGCGGACGACATGAGAATGAAATCCGCCCTCGGACAATTCAGCCTTTCATTCATCCGCACTATGAAAATGCGAACGTCCTATTCCTTTATAACTGCTGTTCGACGGCTTGATATGCTCGCCATCCTGGTGCTCTCTGGCGACCATATTCATGAAAGCATCTTCCTCAAGCAAGCGATTTCGTGTCCCGAAAACAGTTGTTGCCCATAATAACGTTGCGTTTAGTTTTTCTCTCTTATTTCGGCATAACGCTGATGATACTCCATCGGTGTCAGCATAAATTTCTTTTTAAAGACACGGTTAAAATAACTTTGGTTTGGAATTCCTACCATCTGCGCAATTTTGCGGATGTGAAAGGAAGAATCCGTCAATAACGAACACGCAGTCTCTAATCGTGCATCCGTCAAATAATCGTTAAAGTATTTTCCCGTTTGAGTGCGAAACAACTGTCCAAGATATGCGGTGTTGACGTTTACAGCAATTCCAGATAAGATTGCGTGGAATGGTATAATAGAAGAAAAACGATAAGCGGATGAAAAAAATGATACCAATGGAACTAAAGAAAATCATCGTGGCAGACAATCGGAAGTAACGGCGGAGAAATTAGCGAAAAGAGTATAATCCACCTCACCTACGCGCAGAAATTGGGGGCGGAAAAGGCCGCCATACCAATGGACCGGGACGCGCTGCCGAACGATGGTAGACATCTGATAATCTTTTGAAATTGGGACGCCCCACTGAATCCAGAAAGTGGGCAGATTGTGTGGCGTCCGTTCTTCGGTTGGCATTGAGTGAAGAAATTATTTCATCGGCTGTTGCAATACCTATTCCATGTCCATAATACAGTGAATCCGGCAACACAATCACATTTTCACCCACCCATTGGGGGGTCTCGGGATTCACATCAGGATTGGAGAAATATCCCCGGTCTCCCAGTAAAATATCCGCTGCCGTTTGTGGTGTTCCAACTTCCCTGAGAAGGGGTTCCTCTATACGCCAGTTCATTAAATATATTTCCGGGAATAGTTCATTGAAACGCTCTTTGCCAAATACATCCAACAGCGCACGGTAATACACAATGACCATTGCGGTGGCGCATTCCGTTGCGTAGGCTCTGCCGTTTGTGAAGATATCTTCTATCGCTGCGGCAGGCTCTGCCCCCTGCTTCAGGCGAAATCCGCCGTTTCCGGTTCTGTTCCAGTATTCGGGATTGGCTTTTGACTTGTGAAAAACGGCAAAGGAAAGTCCGCTTTTATAGAGGGCTCTGGCCGCATTGACAATCTCTTTCCGTAAAAGCAGCTCAAATTTCAATTGATTCAAAGAATCGTAGGCATACCTTCCGGCGCCTTCCGACATGGCATGCAAAAGCTGCCGTTCAACGCTGTTTTCAGGATATTCGTTCACGAGAGCGGAGATGTCGAAGGGGAGGCCTGACAGAATAATCATTTTTTCCCCTCCAGACCTGCTCTGCAAGTTTTGAGTTGTTCGTCAACAGGCCGTTGAATCCACTCTCCCCACCGGGAAACGTCCTGATTATACATTTTGCAGGAATAGTCCGCCAATGTCGTTTTCTCTTCACGGCTTAATGGGGCAAAATCGTGTAGGCATTTCTTCTCCATGCTTTCCGAAATTGCAGCAACCTGTCCTGTGTGGGAGGAATTGGCCTTGTGTATATATTTTCTCTCTAAATCCACTTTGCAGAATACGGGATTACTGGCAAACTGCAGATTCTCATCTGTAAAAGATAAAAACAGGTGATTTTCTTTAATCCATTGCAGGAAAGCTTCGTATTTTTCTTGACATTCGGCAGATAAATCCCGATTCCCTTCTATTTTGATATTGAGCAGATTGCACGCCAATTCGGCCTCCTGCCTGTCGGGAGAACGGAGGCGTTCTGCAATCAGATGCAGAACAGCGGGCTCGTGAGCAGAGAAAACAGACCATACCAGGGTATGGATGTTGCCGCCTTTTTTATACCGCTGAAAGAGCATATCGGTTACAGCCGGCAAAATACTGGCATCTTTATATACGTTTATTAGGACGGATGCAGAGATATCCAATACTTCCTCGTAATCATCGTGATCGTTATCCTCTAAACCATCCTCGAGGCCGCCTGTCTCAATCATCCATTTCAAAACCGACTGGGCGTTATTTCCCCAAAATGTGAAATTGTTATTGCGATCGGATGCTTCCTCGCCGCGCAATATTCGATTGACAATTTTAGCGGCAGTTGCATTCCGAAGATTAAGCAGAGATTGGAGGCGGAGCGATTTAATTTGTGGCATGAATATAAACAGGCAGGGAAAAGTCAGGTTCCGGTCGTTGAGCAGAGCGGCGGCATTTTGTGGGTTCTTTTTGTAGGTTTCATAAAAAACGTTTTTACATTGACGAATCCCATTGTCATGCCACTCTCTATCCAAAGGGCTATCGTTATCGGAATGGTTTCCATTCATGACGCTCCTCCTTTTTATGCAAGTTTCATTCTCGGATGTCATCGGTGAATATCCGAGGGGCAGAAATCCGTTCATCGAGAGCAATCAAAAACCTTTTTACCGGGAAAAGAGCCGAGCGCAAGACAGCGATGATTTTACTGACTACCAAAAAAACAGATCACCGCTAGCTATAAGAATATGCCTGGGCTTTATGAAAAATGCTTTTTCATGTTGGCCGTATATTATAGCAAAAGGCCGTCGACAAAAATCGACGGCCTTTTCAATGGTCGGAGTGAAATTATAGGATCCGGAAAAAGCCATAATGTCAATGGTTTGCAGGCAATCGGCAAGTAGTATTTACAAAATTGTTTTTTTGCGAATGTACATTATGCAAGCGCATAGGACATACGGAAAGAGAACCCGATCGGGTTCTCTTTCCGTATGTCTGTAATGATGTCCAATTTCACATACCTAACACTATTTCAATCCA
>DHAI01000076.1:0-1237 GCA_002397355.1 Ruminococcaceae bacterium UBA4958
CTTAAATCGTTTCTGACATCCATGCAGTTTTTCCTTCTTCTTGGTTTGCACAGCGGTGTTTCCGCGGCAATTTCTGATTTGTTCATAAAAACCGGAACCTTAATATTATATCATAAAACACGGCCTTTGTGAATATGACGGGAAGACAAAGCGGAAGCGCCCCGTGCAGAGCCAGGGCGCTTCGTGCTCTTATGGGCACCCGCCTCAGGAAGCGGGCGGGGCCGGCGGCTCTTCGTCTTCCTGGCGGATCAGGACGAAGGGCGTGCACTCGGATTCCTGGCAGGCGGGGTTGTCGCGGATCAGGCTCTTGAGTTCCTCCGTGCTGTACGGGATTTCCTTTGCCACGCCGAGGATTTCGCAGCCGAGGTCGTTCGCATCCACGACCATCGCGAGCACGCCGGTCTGATTGCGGATATCCTCGCAGACTCTGGCGGCATCCGTCCCGTCCGGGCAAAGAATGGCCATGTCATAGTAATCCTGGAAACCGTCGGACTCAAAGCCGTCGACTCCCGCCGCCTGGCGGCCCGCCACCTGGTAAAACACGCCGTGTTTTCCAAACGGCCTCGTTACCGCTGCGCAGAACGTGGCAAGGAGAATGCGCGGCACGCCCACCTGGTCGATGGCGACCTGCATCTTCTCCGGAATGGCGAGATGCAGGCCCGCAACGGAATCGTAGTGGACGTGCCTGCTCAGCTTGCGGGCAAGCCAACTGACCTTGACATCCTTTTTATAGACGACGTTCCCCTCGCAGATGGAAATGACCTTTTCGCTGATGGAAAGGATGTCCCCTTTCCGCCAGACGGGAAGCACATATTTTTTCACCAGGTCGATATAGTCGTCCTGCCCCACGCGCACATAATGCGTGCGCAGCGGATAGCGGTTATAGTTCCGGCCCATCGCTGGAATGCCGATTTTTTTCTCCGGGTTCCGGGCAAACCACTCCTCCTGCGGCGCGGCGGCGTTTTCTTCGCACATGATTTTTCATTTCTCCTCTTTCCTTTTTCGTGTCGATAAGTGAAAAAATCGCGCTAAAACAGATTTATCATATCCTATCTTTTTATAAAAAGCAATTGTTTACCAAAGAAAGATTATTCTTTACAAAAAAGCACCGGAAACGCTAATTTTTTTATTTATGCATACATAAAAAGAACCCGGACAAAACCGGGTTCTTCTTCGCCTGGAGCGAACGACGAGGCTCGAACTCGCTACCTCCACCTTGGCAAGGTGGCGCTCTACC
>DHAI01000076.1:1367-1640 GCA_002397355.1 Ruminococcaceae bacterium UBA4958
ACCAGATGAGCTACATTCGCATCATACAATTATACCGTTTATACCGTTGCGATGCAGAAGCAACGCAAATTATTATAAAGCAGACAGAATCGATTTGTCAAGACGGTTTTTCAAATTTACCCTGTATTTTTACATTTCCCTCTTTCCGGCAGTTGCAGTTATGGTATAATGATTCGCGGACACAGGAAAGGCTGATTACCCATGAGTTATATCATGAATCTCGGAGCATGGAACTCCGTTTTTGCGGTTCCATGCTCCGTCGTCGATAACGAT
>DHAI01000076.1:1812-3813 GCA_002397355.1 Ruminococcaceae bacterium UBA4958
CACGCGGGGGAACCGTTTGAAACGCAGGATATCGCCGACGCTCTCGGCATCGACCGGGCCGACGTTGGCGACGCCATGACTTACTGGCGCGAAAACGGGCTGATTTCCGAAAAAGGGGGCGCGCTTTCCCCCGCCTGCGCGGAACCGGAGAACGGCGCGAAAGCCGCCTCCCCCTTCCGACCGGCGGAGGCGCAGCCCGAGCAGCAGCCGGAGCGCCGCCTTCTTTCCCGCCCGCAGAAGCCAGACAGCGAATTTGTCGCCAAACGGATCGCGGAGTCGAAGGAAATCGAATGCCTGATGCAGTCAGCGCAGCAGATCCTCGGGCGGCTGCTCTCGGGCGGAGACGCCGCCACCCTGCTCCTGATCCACGACAACTACGGCCTCCCTTCCGACGTGATCGTCATGCTGATGCAGTACGCGGCAAGCATCGGCAAGCCCAATATGCGGTACATAGAAAAAGCGGCGCTCAACTGGGCGGACAACGGCGTGGACACGCATGAGAAAGCCGAGGAGCACCTTCGCCTGCTGACGGAAAACCAGAAGGCCTGGCGGACGGTGGAAAACGCGATCGGCATCGCGCACCGCACCCCCTCGCGCCGGGAAGAGGAGTTTGCGCCCGTCTGGGTGAACGACTGGAAGTTCAGCATGCCGATGATCCGCGAAGCGTACGACCGCACGATCGACGGCGCCGGAAAATATCAGACGACCTACATGAACCGCATTCTGGAACGGTGGCACAAGAACGGAATTTCCACGCCCAAACAGGCCGCCGATGAGGACGCGGAGCGCGTCGCGCACAGGTCTGCAAAAATCGCCGATGCGAAAGCGGAAAAAGAAAAGAAACTCACCTTTGATATTGACGAGTACGAGCGCACCAGCATAAACGATACAAAGGAGTGACTTCATTGGGATACTCGAGGGAAATACGCGAGGCCGTCGACCGCATCCTCCGGGAACGCCGCAGGGAAGCGGAAACCGACGCGGAACGGCGCAAAGCCGCCTTCCACCTGAAATATCCCCGTGCGGAAAAGATCGAACGCGCGCTGGCCTCCACGGCGCTTAACGCGGCGCGGGCCGTCATGCGCGGCGGGAACACCGCGGAGCAGCTCCGCAAACTGAGGGAAACGAACCGCGCCCTTCAGGCCGAATACGACAAGATTCTCGCGGAATCCGGCGAGGGCAGCCTGGAGCCGCGCTACGCCTGCCCAAAATGCCGCGACACCGGCTACATAGACGGCAGGATGTGCAGCTGCCGCCGGGACCTGCTGCGGGCGGAATCCTACCGCAGGCTCAACGAGCTGACCCCTCTGTCGCTCTCCACCTTCGAGAGCTTCTCGCTGAATTATTATTCCGACGCCCCGCAGGAAGGACGGCCGGCCGACCGATCCATCATGGCGAACACCCTGCGCTACTGCGCTTCCTACGCACGGCACTTCGGCCCGGATTCCCCGAGCCTGATCCTGACCGGCGGAACGGGGCTCGGAAAAACGCATCTTTCGCTTGCGATCGCCAACGAGGCGATCCAAAAGGGAAACGGCGTCGTTTATTCCTCGGCCGGCGACCTCGTCTCAAAGCTGGAAAAGGAGCATTTCGGGCATGAATCGGGCGGCTTCGCTATGGAGGCGCTGCATGGGTGCGACCTGCTGATCCTCGACGACCTTGGCACGGAATTCCACAGTTCGTTTTCCTGCGCGGCGATCTACGACCTGGTAAACGCGCGCCTGCTGCTCCGGAAACCGACCATCATCAGCACAAACCTCTCCACGCGGGAACTGATAAGCTTCTACTCCGAGCGCTTCGCTTCCCGCATCATCGGAAGCTACCGGCGCATTGTGTTTGTCGGAAATGACGTCCGGCAGCGCAGGCGCCTGGAAAAAGGGTAAAAGGACGCCGGACCCCCTGAACGGGAAGTTCCGGCGTCCTCTGCGCGGGCGGTTTTTTCCCCACCCTTTATTTTTTCGCGTCTTCCTGGTGCAGATATTTGAGGTAGGCATTGATGAA
>DHAI01000076.1:4029-9304 GCA_002397355.1 Ruminococcaceae bacterium UBA4958
TGGTCTTTTACCAGTGTGTACGGCATAAAGACATAGGAGCGGATCTGGCTGCCCCACGCGATTTCCTTTTGAACGCCCTTAATATCCTCGATGCGCTCGAGGTGCTCGCGCTCCTTGATTTCCATCAGCTTCGACTTCAGCATACGCATGGCCACGTCGCGGTTCTGGTACTGGCTGCGCTCCACTTGGCAGGAAACCACGATGCCTGTGGGAATATGCGTCAGCCGCACCGCCGAAGAGGTTTTGTTGACTTTCTGGCCGCCGGCCCCGCTGGAACGGAAAACATCCATTTTGATGTCCTCCGGCTTGATGTCCACCTGTATGGTATCGTCGATCTCCGGCATGACCTCCAGAGAGACAAAGGAAGTATGCCGCCGTCCGGAAGCGTCGAACGGAGAGATGCGCACCAAACGGTGCACGCCGGTCTCGCTCTTCATGAAGCCGTAGGCATTCTCGCCTTCCAGCAGGATGCTCGCGCTCTTGATGCCGGCCTCTTCGCCCTCCAGGTAATCGAGCGTCTTGACATGGAAGTCGTGGCGCTCGCCCCAGCGGCAGTACATCCGGTACAGCATCATCGCCCAGTCCTGGGCTTCCGTTCCCCCGGCCCCCGCGTGGAATGTCAGGATGGCGTTCTTCGCGTCGTATTCGCCCGTGAGCAGCGTCGTCAGCCGCTGCGACTCCAGCTCGTGCCGGAAGTTCCCCAACTCCGCCTGCGCCTGCGGCAGAAGGGAGAGATCCCCCTCTTCGTCCGCCAACTCTATCAGCGCCATCAGGTCATCGTACGCGCTTTTCAGCTTTTCGTACTTTTCGATCTTGTTTTTCAGGGAACTGGAGCGCTGCAGAATCTTCTGTGATTTCTCCATATCGTTCCAGAAATCCGGGGCGGTGGCCTTTTGGTCCAGCTCGAGGATTTCCTTGCGCATTGCATCCAACCCCAAAGCGTCCGCCAGATCCCGAAGGGCCGGTTCCATATTCTGAAGCGACTGCTTCAGCTCTTCGAATTGCAGCATATTATCATCCTTTAAGTTCTGTCCTATGATGGTTTATTATATGATATTCCGGCGGGAAAGTCAAAAATATTTCCGTTTTGCGGTGCGCGGGATCGCCCGAAATTATGAATGGAATGAAAACTTCGGCCGGAAAACGTTGAACTTTTTTGGGATTCCCGCTACAATAATAGAATAGATTTATATTTGATTGATACATGGAATTCAAAATCGAAATCGATTTTGAACCGGAAGGATGAGCACCATGAATTATGTGGGAATGAAATGCCCCATCTGCGGCAAAGCATTCACCGCAGATGACGATATAGTCGTCTGCCCACAGTGTGGAGCCCCTTATCACAGGGAATGCTATGCACACGCGGGCAAATGTATTTACGAGGATCGCCATGGCACGCCGTACGCCTGGAAACCGCCGCAGCCGGAAATTGAAGAGGAAACCCAGCGCTGCCCTCGCTGCGGAGCCAAAAATCTGAAAAGCGCGCTCTACTGCGTCCACTGCGGCATGCCGCTTTCCGAAAGCGAACAACAGCCGCGCAATAACCCGTTTCCTTCTCAGAGCCAGAATCCCTGGAACAGGCAAAACGGCGCCGATATTCCGCCGCAGGGCGGGAATGTTCCGCCGAATTTCGGCTATCAGGGGCAACCGTTCTTTTTTCTGGTCGACCCCCTGGGCGGCGTGAATCCCGCCGAATCGGTGGACGGAGTCCCGGCGGGGGACATTGCAAAATTCGTTCAGGAAAACACCCAGTACTATGTTCCCGTCTTTTCCAACATCGGCCGTTTTGGGAAAAGCCGTTTCAATTTCTCCGCCTTTTTCTTTCAGGGCATCTGGATGCTTTTTCGGAAGCTCTATAGAATCGGAGCAATCATCGCGGCCGTTCAAGGGGCCATGTTTTTCACTTACCTGCTTCTTATGAAATACGCCGTTTTGCCTCTTTATGAAAAGCTTTATTCCCTTGCCGGCGTCACAAGCGGCATTTACGGCTATACCATAACGAACACACAGCGGGACGAACTGGCCCGCCAAATCATCGCTTTGCCCGCCGGTCAGCGGTTTCTTGCGGCGGTTCCCGGATTATACCTGATCGGGTCGATCATCCTCATGATCGTCTGCGGCGCCATTGGGAACCGGGTTTACATGAGGAACTCCATTTCCCGCATCCGCCAAATTCACAGCGAGGCGTCCGAGCCGGCGGAGTTCGCCGCCCGCCTGCAACAGGAAGGCGGCGTAAACACTTCCGCCGCGGCGCTGTTTACCTGCTGCCTGATGGTGATATATTTTCTTGCCTTGCTGTAACCGGAATGATATTCTAACAGAAAACAGGAGTTGCACTGAGATGAAAATTACAAAAGCCGTAATCCCGGCTGCAGGCCTTGGAACCCGGGTACTGCCGGCGACAAAATCCATGCCGAAAGAAATGCTCCCCATCGTGGACAAACCCGCCATCCAGTATATCGTGGAAGAGGCCGTCAGATCCGGCATCACCGATATCCTGATCATTACCAATCGCGGCAAAGGCCTGATCGAGGATCATTTCGACCGCGTGCCGGAATTGGAGGAACGGCTGAAGAACAGCGGTCCTGAAAAGCAGAAAATCCTGAACGAGATCATCGGCATTGCCCATAAGGCAAATATTTACTTCGTGCGCCAAAAGGAAACCCGCGGCCTGGGACATGCCGTCGGCTGTGCGCGCTCGTTTGTGGGAAATGAACCGTTCGCCGTCTTATACGGCGACGACGTCATCATCGGCGAGGACCCGGCGTGCGGTCAGCTAATCCGCGCCTATGAAGAATACGGCATCGGCGTGGTGGGGGTAAACAAGGTCTCGAAAGAAGCCATCACAAGGTACAGTTCCCTGAAGGTGGAACCGCTGCACGACAATCTTTTCCGCTGTACCGACATGGTGGAAAAACCGACGCCGGACAAGATCATGTCGCTTTACTCCATTTTGGGCCGCTGCGTTCTGCCGCCGGATATCTTCGACATTCTGGAGCACACGGAGCCCGGGGCCGGCGGAGAAATCCAATTGACCGACGCCATGCGCACGCTGGCACGCCGCGACGGAATGGTAGCCGTGAATTTTACCGGAAAGCGGTACGATATCGGCAACAAGCTCGGGATCATGAAAGCGCAGGTGGAAGTAGCGCTTCAGCATCCGGAAATCGGCAGGGATTTCCGCACATATCTGAAAAAACTCTGCAAAACCCTGTAAAGAATCCCCGTTTTCCCTTTTTATCCACCGACCACCATAGGGAGGCGATGTCGTTGAAAATTTTCGTCACCGGTTTTTCCCCGTTCGCGGGTGCGAAGGTCAACCCGGCATGGGAAGCGGTAAAACGTCTCCCCGGTGAAATTGCCGGCGCCGACATCGTGCGCTTGCAGATCCCCGTCGCTTTCGTCCGGGATGGGGAGGTCCTTCGGGATGCGATCCGGTCATATCGCCCGGATGCCGTCCTTTGTGTCGGGCAGGCGGGCGGCAGGGCCGAAATCAGTGTGGAAAGAATCGCCGTCAACCTGATGGACTCGGCAATCCCGGACAACGACGGCGTTCAGCCCGCTGACATGCCGATTTGCCCTCATGGAAAAAGCGCCTATTTCTCCACGCTTCCGGTAAAAGCGATGGTTCAAAACATCCGGGCACACGGAATTCCCGCTTCCGTTTCCAATACGGCCGGCACCTATGTCTGCAACGACGTGATGTACCGACTGCTTTTCATGGCTCAGAATGAATTCTCCGGTCTGCGCGGCGGATTTATTCATGTGCCGTTTTTGCCGGAGCAAACGGTCGGTCTTCCCCCCGGCACACCAAGCATGTCCGTTCAAACAATTACGGAGTCGCTGCGCTGTGCGCTTGAATCGATTGTTGCCGCCCTGACCGAACGGCACGATACCCATGATTCGGTATAAACCCATCTTCGTCGAGATGGGTGCGAAAAGATTCTTACCACGATTCAGTGAGAATCGCTTCGCACGCACGCATATGATTTTGCCCATTCGTTTCGGTTTAGCCGGAAAAACATTTTTCACCACCGTTTTTCGACTGCAACTCTTGACAAGCCTCCCACCGTGTGATAAACTAATTAAGTCAGTTTGCGAGAGTGGCGAAATTGGCAGACGCGCAAGATTCAGGTTCTTGTGGATGACTAAAAGTCCATAAGGGTTCAAGTCCCTTCTCTCGCACCAAAAATATCTTACGGAGCCGCATGGTTGCTGAATTCTTCAGGAATCTGTGTGGCTTTTCTTTTTGCCTATTTTACCTTGAATTTTCTCCCGTACGACTTTTGCACGACACCTGTACCGAGTTTTAAGCTCTTTCTAAGGGGTCCCAGCTTACTTGCGATTGCGATATAGAATATTTGCGTCCACATCGACATCTTTATGCCCCATCACTCGCGAGATGAGGGCTTAAAATTGGAATGCTCAGGTCCTTCGCGTGCATCTCTCTCATAAATCGCTTATGCTTATGCGACCGGGAATTCGGGCTCTGCGGGCTGCTGTCCGGATTCGGGAAGATATACAAGTACTCATTATGCGGATGGCTGTCCAAAAAGGCCACGCACTCATTGTTGACGGGTATCGTACGATAGCTATCCCGCTTCGGCGGATTTTCTTTTATTCGTGGAGCGACGAGATTCTCCACGTCAGTCCTTTTTCTGTCCTGCACATCCGCACTTTCTTCGTCC
Organism: Ruminococcaceae bacterium UBA4958; assembly: GCA_002397355.1. GTDB lineage: Bacteria > Bacillota > Clostridia > Oscillospirales > Acutalibacteraceae > Thermocaproicibacter. The sequence continues at coordinate 8,721 of DHAI01000076.1, forward strand.
GGCAGGCCGAGAACCTGCCGGCACATCCCCGAATCCGCCCGCCATAGTTTCGGGCCCTATGTAGGCGTCCGCGGAACGCGGCCCGGAATGGCAGACTCCTGTTTGGCGTACCCCGCAGGCATGTCTTCCGCCAAGGGGCGCCATGTCTTTTTCCATACAGAGAAGTGTGGTATTATGATTGTACCAAATGATATGATGCAGGTAAATTGTTTTGCGGAGGTTGTGTGTAAATGAAACAAGATTCACTTGTCAGCATCATTGCCGACCAAACGCGAAGAGCATTATGGGAAGTAAAAAATGTGATCGACTGTGTGCCCGATGCTTGTTGGAACAAGGAATACTGTGATATGCCCATGTGGAAGCATATATATCATATGCTTCATTCATTAGACTTGTGGTTTATTAATCCCAGAGACTGCGGATTTAAAGAACCATTCATACATGAGAAGAATTTGAATAATCTTGATATTATTACACAAAAGCAACTTTCGCGCGATGAGATAAACACTTACTTTAATCAGGTACGTAAGAAAATAGTTCATTATATCAGCAGCGAGCTGAATGATAAAGATTTGCTGCTAAAG
>DHAI01000013.1:0-1399 GCA_002397355.1 Ruminococcaceae bacterium UBA4958
GCAACGGGCAATTTGCAAAATACTTAAGCAGGAATCTGCTGATCGCGGCCATTGTTTCTTCCCTGCTGGTTCCCATTTATTTTGTGTCGCTGAAATCGGTTCGGAAAAACGAGGTCCAGTCCGTGTACAGCGACTTTGAAACGGGTTTCACGCAGATGGACGGAACATTGGAAAAGCTGATCGATCTTTCCAACCTGATGGTGGACAACGCCAGCATCTCCAGGCTGATCCATATCGACGGCGAAATGCAGGTGCGCGACTACGCCCTGCTGCCGCAGGCTTCTTCGTTTGTGAGCAGTTCCATCGTTTCGGACGATCTTGTGGTGAACGCGTATATCCTTTCGAGTAAAAACAGCATTTTCCTGTCCAACAGCATGGTTTCCGAAGACCGCGGGAAGATCTACGGCACGTTCTATTCGATCGACGGCTACGATTCGCAGAGCTGGCTGAAGGCTGTCTTCAAAAACCGGAAAGGTTTCTTCTTCCTTCCGGACGCGGTTGCCAACTGGAATTTCGACGTGCCGGAGCGGCAGAAACGCCATGACACGCTCCATCTGGTCGTGCCGGCCCCGACCGCGGCCGGCCGCTCCGCCCAGTGCGCCGTGGTGTATATGCTGAACACGGAGAAGCTTTTTGAATTTTTCCGCAGCCGCAATCTGTCTGACAAGACGTTCGTCTATGTGGCTGATCAGAGCGGGAATCTCATTGCGGGCTACCGTTACCGGGGCCGCCCGCTGGACTTGACGGGACAGGTGTCGTCCCGGAAGATCGACGGCACCGCCTACACGCTCTTGAGGACGGAAAGCAAAAAGTCCGGCTTTTCCGCGGTGATCGGCCTGGACGACCGGTACTTCACGACGCGGGTAAAGGACGTGCGGAATATGATCCTGATTTACACGGCGGCGATTTTGCTGGCGGCCGTGGCTGTGTCCTGTTTTCTGGCTTACAGGCAATATCTGCCGCTGAAAAACCTGGTGTCCGCTGCCAGAAAAATTTATCCCGCCGGGCCGGACGACGAATACGAATATATTTCCGACACGATCCGCTCGCTCGACGGCGAGCGGCAAAAGTTCCGCCGGGAAATTCTCTCCATGGACGCGTCGATCCGCGGCAGCCTTCTGGAGCGCCTTCTGTACGGAAGAATCCATACGGAGGCGGATCAAAAGCGGTGCCTGGAGTATTTCCATTTTTCGGAACGGTATTTCTGCGCCTTCCTCATGAAGATTGCATCGTGTCCGGAAGGGCGGGACCCGATGGAGCTTTCGGCGAGGGCCCGGGCTGCGGTTGTGGAGCGGATTGCGCGGGAGACCGGCTGTCGGGTTGAATTTTACAACGCGGAAGCGCTGAGAACCGATTTCGTCGCGAACTTCGCCGCCGGAGCGGCGAGTCCGGAAGCCTC
>DHAI01000013.1:1489-2122 GCA_002397355.1 Ruminococcaceae bacterium UBA4958
TATAAAACAAAATATAGAACCGGAAGTCCTTCGGTCCTGCCTGCGGAAAGCGGTGGATGAGATTGGGGCCGGCCTCGGCGTCCAAGCGGTTTTCGGCGTTGGCTCCGTGGCGAACGGGATGAAAAACGTCTATGCGAGCGCGTGGGAAGCGCGGAATTCGCTCCGGATGGCGGATGCGGCCGAACCGGTCCGCATTCCTCCGGAGGAAGGTCCGGAACCGGCCCGGATGATCTTCGACAACAACGCCGGAGGGAAGCTCTACGATCTGCTGCTTGCCGGAGAGCGAAACGGCGTCGAGGACTTTTTCCGCTCCACGGCCCGCGCGCTGGAGCAGCGCCCCCCGCTTACCGCGCCGGAGACGTGCCAGGTTTTTTACGGGATCCGCAGCGTCGTCGACGGCGCGGAGCGGTTCCTTTACAGAAACGCGAAAACGATCGCGCTTCCCGCCTTTTCCGAGGACAGGAACCTGAGGGAACAGATCCTGTCTTTCCTGCCGGTCTGCAGGGAGCTGTGCGACGATACCGCCGCCATGAAAACGCGGAGGAACAAAAAGCTCGAAGCGGACGTCGTGCAGTATATCCGCTCCGCTTACAGGGACGGGAATCTGTGCGCGCTTACGGTTGCGGAACATTT
>DHAI01000013.1:2310-3256 GCA_002397355.1 Ruminococcaceae bacterium UBA4958
AGCGTGTGTGATTTCATCGAAGAGGTCCGGTTCGAAGAGGCGGAAAAACTGCTCAGGACGTCGGTGAGCATCAATAAAATACCGCTCATGGTGGGTTGGAACTCCACCAATACTTTTTATAAGGCGTTCAAACGGGCCTACGGCGTTTCTCCCGGCAAATGGAGGGAGTCCGTGCGTCAGTTGGAGAAGTCCGGGGAAACGTTGTGAACCTGTTTCGGCGGGGGCTTGCGCGTGGAGCCGGAAGCCCTCCGCCTCGCCCCTTCCGCGTTCCCGGGAAAGCCCGGGCCGCCCAGCGGCGCTGTTCGACTACCCCCCCTTATGCCCTCTTTCATCTCGGTTCATTACAACATGCGGGAGGCGGACGCGTGAACCAAAAAATCCGTACGATCCCGCCAACCCTTCCGTTTTCGTCGAGAAGCGCGTGGGGACCGGTTATACCCCGGACCATGGAAGGCCCGCGGCGTGGCTGGTGACGGTCGGTATCATCGCGGCGATGGCCGCCGCCATTCTGCTGCCGACACGATCCTGAGCCAAAGAAAAAAGTTGGGAAAGGCAGTCCATTTCGTATGGACTGCCTTTTTGTGTAAGATTGCAAACTGAGAAAGTTTTCACATTTTAATGATATAAGTTGCTGAAAATTGCAGGAAATATGTCGAAATATCTTTCTTATTAAGATATTCGGTGCTATGATAGATTCATCAGGGAAATAACCGGGAAATCATGGGAAAGGAAGAGCGGTTGAGACGATGGCAAAATATGCGGCGCATATCAGCGAGGATCATCGGACACAGACCGTCGGGGAACATCTTGACGGCACGGCTCAGCTCGCAAGGACCTTTGCGAAACCGTTCGGCGCGGGAGAATACGGCTTCTGCGCGGGTGAGCTGCACGACGCCGGGAAATACTCGATGGAATTCCAGAGGCATATTACACAGAACGGGCCGAA
>DHAI01000104.1:0-2925 GCA_002397355.1 Ruminococcaceae bacterium UBA4958
GCGGTCAGGTCGCGCGCGACCTCCCCGGCAAGGCACGCCGAAAGCGCGATGTCATCCTCCGCCACCCGCAGATCGGAAACGATATTCTGAAAAACGTACAGTTGAGTACCACCACTCACGCAATCATCCTTCATCATCATGAGCGTTACGACGGCGGAGGGTATCCCGACGGCACAAAGGAGAACGAGCTTCCCATCGACGTCTATATCGTTTCTGCGGCGGATGCGTTCGATGCGATGACCAGTGAACGGCCATACTGTAAAAACCGCACGGTGGAGCAGGCGATGGATATTATAAAGCGGGAGAGCGGCAAACAGTTTCACCCAAAAGTCGTCGAGGCTTTTTTACAGGTGTTGACGGAGGAACTTGCATCGAGGCGGAAGGCGAAATGATATTGCTTTTGTTTGCCGTTGCGGGCATTGCCCTCGCCGCAGTGCGCGGAAGAAAAACCGGCGGCCGTTTTTCACCGGAAGGGATTCTTTGCCTGCGCGGGCTCTGGTTCCTTTTGGCGGGGCTTTTGCTGCATGAGGTGCCGGTGTGGATTCCGGGATTTCCCGCGCGGCTTTTCGGGCTGTTTACCGTGGCCTGGGATTTATTCGTCCTGATCTTTTTGTTTTTGAATCGTAACAGGGGGCTTCCGGTTTTTTTGATGATTGCGGGTACGCTCTCCAATTTCTGCGTTATTGCTTCGAATGGATTTCGGATGCCGGTGTCGCCGGCTGCGCTCGCCATGTACCCCGGTATGACGCCGGAAGCGGTTGCGGCCAGGAAAGTCGGATATTTTGTCGCGGTTCGCGGCGCGAATCTGTATTATCTGGGGGATGTCGTTCCCGTTCCATTCGGAAGGCTGGGCGGTTTTGCAAGCGCGGGGGATTTGCTGCTCGGGGTGGGGCTGATGCTGCTCCTCGCAGAAGTGATGGATGGCGACGGCATTCCAACGAAAGAAAAAAGCCTGTGATCGGCTTTTGATTCCAAGTTGGAATATACGATTAAGAATAACAAAAGGGGTTTGTCTGATGGCCAGATAAACCCCTTCATGTTTCACTTTTCACTGCCTTTTGGGGAAGTTACTTCTTTTTCCCCTTTTCCTGCATGTGCTCTGTTTCGGCCTGCTTTTTCTCTTCCCTGGAGATTTCGCTTAGAATCCGTTCCGAAGCGGTGCGGCGGGCGTTTGCCTCCACGGAAAGCTCGATTACCAGTCGCATCAGCTCGGCTTCGCCCTGGGGGGAAGCCGTCTTGATCCGTTCGCAGACTTCATGAAGCGCATCGGATTGAACGGCGCAGAACCGGTTGTACATTTCCTGTTTGGAAGCGTTTTTCAGCAATGTGCGGATAAGAAACGCGATGTCCTGGATGGAAAGCACCTGCTTGAGCAGGCATACGACCGTGAGAATCGCCAAATGCTCGCGGGAATACTTTTTCTGTGTGGGGCGGGGAAGGAATCCGTCTTTCACATAGTTGTTGATCATGCTGGACGTCAGCAGGCAGGCATTTTCATCGCGCTCAAAAAGGTGCAGCTGTTTATCCATATAGGTCAGAACCTGGTCCATATACAGATAGATCTCAGGAAGGCGATCCCATTCGGCGGCATTGGAACCCTCTATTTTTTCCGCCCATTTCAGGATATTGTTTGTTGCTTCATACATGTTTGTATCTCCATCCCCCTGCCGCCGTTGACCAAGCTTGCGGCGAGATAATGGCTTGGCGGCATGCCCATATATTTTTTAAACACACGAGAAAAATAAAGCTGATCGGAAAATCCGGTGGAGTAAGCTGTTTCTCCAACGGTCAGGCGCCCTGTTTCCAAAAGCGAGGCCGCCTTTCCAATGCGGTAGCGCATCAGGTACTCGTTCGGCGGCATGGAAACGTGGCGGACAAATAAGCGGTACAAATGGCTGCGGCTGATGCCTGCGCTCGCGGCTACATCGCTGACGCTGATATTCATGGAATAATTGTAGTCGATGAACCGGATGGCTTTTTGCACATATTCAAAGCCGTTGCCCAGCGGCGCGGTCTGGTGCCCGAACAGGTCCATCATATCCGCAAGAAATGTCAGCAGCCCGGCTTCCGTCCGCGCCTCGCTGGACGGGGTGGATGCAGAGCGGTTACACATGGCGACCAGCGTTTGCACAGGCCGCCTGTCCGTCAAGTGAAAAACAGGTTCACGGCCCAACAGGCCCGTCTGGTCCATCAGACGCTTTGCGTCCGCGCCGTTGAAACCCACCCAGCAGTATTCCCACGGATCTTCCCGATCCGCGGCGTAGGATACGATCCTTTGCGGCACAACCAGAAAGCCGTCGCCCTCGGCAAGCGGATAACGCTTGCCCTGGCTGGAAAACGAACCGTGGCCGGACATGACGCAGTGGATCAAGTAGTGGTCGCGGACGGCCGGCCCCCAGGAATGGCACGGTGCGCATTTTTGAATTCCGCAGCTGTAGACCGCCAGACCGACGCTGTTGTGAAAGGAAAAGCGGAATGACTTTCGGAACTCGTCGTTTGTCACAACGCCTCACCTCAACATTTGCTTTCCCAATCATTATAGTAAAAATCCTACCCGGATGCAAGAAAAACAGCGCGATTTCTTGAAATCGGAGCCGTAAACAGATATAATAAAAATGTTATCTGATTGATCGGAGGAAATCAACATGGGCTTGTATGACTCTGCCGCGTCTGTTCCCGCAGTTGCTTTCGGTGTGCCGCAGGAAGTGGTCGCGGTAATTTCTGCCGCTGTGTATGCCGTGTATCCCGGCGCAAAGGTGAAATCCGTTCACCGCTGCAGTCAAAATTCCCGTCAGTCCGCTTGGAGGATGGCCGGGCTGCTGGAAAGCACAGATCCATTCTGACTTCTTATCAATTTTCCTTATGGCCGCCGGCGCGATTTTTCTGCGTCGGCGGAAGGAACGTTTTCCCCCTCGGAACAGGCGC
>DHAI01000104.1:3010-3178 GCA_002397355.1 Ruminococcaceae bacterium UBA4958
TTCCCCCTCGGAACAGGCGCCGCAGATTTTATCCGCGGCGCCTGTTCCATCGTGTGCCCGGCACGGGCAGATTCTAAAGGGTGAAAGCTCCGAAAGAGTGTTTGCCGTGAGACGAAGTCTGAAAGGAGCTATAAGCAAACTTTTGACCTGACGGGCAGGAATTCATAA
>DHAI01000075.1:0-3505 GCA_002397355.1 Ruminococcaceae bacterium UBA4958
GTCCGAGATGCAAAAACATGTCTTTCCTCCTGCAAGCGTGCCGCTTGATCCGCGCCCCGGCGCGGATGCGGCGCCCGCGCTGCATCAAACTCTCCCGGCCGGCCAAACCGAAAGCTTTCACCGCTCTACACGCCGGGGCGCGGATGCGGCGCCTGCGCTGCCTGGCCGAGGTCGACGGTGAAGAGCGCGCCGTTTTCCGCGAGGCTGTCGGCCTCGCCGCCGCAGCAGGTGATGAACACCTGGAACCCGCCGATGCCGTTCAGCAGATAGTCCCTGCGGCGCGCGTCCAGCTCGCTGAGCACGTCGTCCAGAAAGACGACGGGCGGCTCGCCCGCCGCTTCCCCCAGCAGCTGCGCCTCGGCCAGCTTCATCGCGATGACGGCGGAGCGCTTCTGCCCCTGGGAGCCGAACGCGCGCGCGTCCAGCCCGCCGATCTTCGCGGCGAGATCGTCCCGGTGCGGCCCCGCGGAGGTGTAGCCGAGCGCGAGGTCGCTTTTCAGGGATTCGCGCAGCGCTTTTGCGAGATCCGGGGCGTTTTCCTCATAGCGCAGCTCCAGCGTCTCGCTCCCGCCGCACATGCCGCCGTAGAAATCCGCGGCGAGCCCGGCGAACTTTTCGACGTACCTGCGCCGGAAGGAAGAGATTTTTTTCCCCGCGCGCGCCAGGCGGAGGTCCCACACCTCCACCGTGTCGAGCAGCTCGGCGTGGGCGGGGATATCCTTGAGCAGCGCGTTGCGTTCCGCCAGGCACCGGCCGTACTCCGCCACCGCGGCCGCGTAGGCCGGCCGGATCTGGCAGATGGCCGCGTCGAGGAAGTTCCGCCTGCCGGCGGGGCCCCCGCTGAGCAGGGAAAGGTGCTCCGGCGAAAAAACGGCGGCGCGGAACTCGCCGATCAGCGCGGAGCAGGAGCGTTTCGCCACGCCGTTCAGCTCGGCGCTTTTCCTGCCGTTCTCCACGCGGATCTTCGCTTCCTGTTCCCTTCCGCCCCCGAAGAACCGCAGGCCGATCTCCGCGCGCTGCGCGCCCCGGCGGACCAGGTCGGCGTCCTTCGCGCCGCGGAACGAGCGCTCGCCCGTGAAAAGCCACATGCCCTCCAGCAGGTTCGTCTTCCCCTGCGCGTTCCGGCCGCGCATCACGTTGACGCCGGGGCACGGGAGCAGCTCGCCGCCCGGCAGGTTGCGGAAATCCCGCCAGGAAAAGCGGAGGATGTTCACGCGCGCTCCACCCCGTAGATTTTTCCGCCGCATTCGGCGCGGTCGCCGGGGAAGAGCTTTTTCCCGCGCGTCATGCAGGTTTCGCCGTTCACCTTCACCTCGCCGCTCTGAATGGCGATTTTCGCCCGGCCGCCCGTCTCGAACGCGCCGCAGAGCTTCAGGAAGGAATCCAGGCGGATGAAGGGCGTCCCGATCTTGACCGTGGCAGGCTCCATTTTTTAATCCACCCCGCTTTTCAGGCGCACCGGCAGTACGAGGAACAGGAACGAGTCCCCGTCGTCCGGCCGGATCACCATCGGGCTCAAAGGCCCGTTCAGGCCGATGCGCACCTCGTCGCATTCGGCGTTGTGCAGCGCGTCGAGCAGGTAGCGGCTGTTGAAGCCGATCTCCACGTCGTCGCCGCCGATCTTCACCGGCAGGCGGTCGTTCGCGCGCCCGAGCGGCGTGGAGCACGAAAGCTGCGCGTACCCCTCCCGGAAAAAGCAGCGCACCGGGCTGCGCAGGCGCTCGGTGATGATCAGGGAAACGCGCTCGAGGCTCTCGACGAACTGCGGCACGGAAGCGTGGACCTCCGTTTTCTGCTCTTTCGGCAGCGAGGCGCGCCAGTCGAGGAATTCCCCTTCCAGCAGGCGGGAGACGACGGTGTAGTCGCCGATGCGGAACAGGATGTGCCGCGTCCCGATCAGCAGGTCCGCGTTCTCGTCGCTGTCCGGAAGGAGCTTCGTCACTTCGCCGAGCGTTTTTCCCGGCACCACGAAGCTGCATTTCTCGCCGGTTTCCACGGATTCCTCGCGGATCGCGAGCCGGTATCCGTCCACGGAAACCAGGCGGATCTTTCCGTCCCCGATCTCGAAGAGCGTCCCGGTATGCACCGGCTTGGCGTCGTTTTGCGCCACGGCGTAGAGCGTCTGGCGGATCATTCCCTTCAGCGTTTTGGAGGGGAGGCTGACGCTCTTTTCTCCGTCGATGCGCGGCAGCTCCGGGTACTCCGCCGAGGGGATGCCCACGATCGAGAATTTCGCGTCGCCGCTTACGATCTCCGTTACCAGCTTCTCGTCCGTGCCGAACGTGACCTGCTGCCCCGGCAGCCGGCGGACGATGTCGCTGAGGAGGCGCGCGCCCATCACGATGCTGCCGCTTTCCTCCACCTGCGCCGGGATCTCCGTCGTCATGCCGATCTCGAGGTCGAAGCCGCAGAGCTTGACGCCGTTTTCACCCGCCGTCAGGAGGATGCCTTCCAGCGCCGGGATCGAGGATTTCGTCGAGACGGCGCGCTGAACATTCAACACCGCTTCGTTGAGTTTCTGTCTGTCACAGGAAAAACGCATTTGTTCCGCCCGCTTTCGTGTTAGAATCGAGTTTGTAATCTTTTTTTTAGATTTAGGAGTAGTGTGCGCGGAAAGGTTGAAAATTATCGGAAAGCCAGGCGCCGCCCGGTTTTCCGGGGGATGGCTTTTGATCGGCGCGGTGTGAAGAAAAGTGTTGAAAATTTTGAAAAACGCCGTTCTTCCACTGTCTGTTGAAAACTCTGTGGGGAATGTTGAAAAGTCGGTGTAAAATCATCCGGCGTCGGCGCCCGGCTTTTGAACCGGTTTGTGGAAAGTTGAAAAAGTTGTCCGCGGCGCTGTGGAAAGACGTTACCTGTCCCGGATATTCTTGACGATGTCCTCGACGGTGGCCTTGATCTTCGCGTCCCGGGCGATGTTTTTCTCCACCTGCTGGATGGCGTAGACGACGGTGGAGTGGTCGCGTTTGCCGAATTCCTGGCCGATGGCCGTCATGGGCATCTGGGTGATCTCGCGCACGACGTACATGGCGACCTGCCGCGCGGAGGAGATGTTCGCCGAGCGCCTGGCCGAGCGGATCTCGTCGCTCGTGGTGCCGAAGGTGCGCGCCACCTCGTCGACGATTTTCTCCACGGTGAGCGGGGTGGGCTGGTCGTTGTTGATGATGTCGCTGATGGCGGCCTGGGCCGTCTGGATCGTATAGGGGTCGCCGTTCAGCAGGTGGTAGGCCTTCATTTTCTTTACGGCGCCTTCCAGCTGGCGGATGTTGTTTTTCAGCCGGTTGGCTATGTATTCGATCACGGCGTCCGGCAGCTCGATTTTCAGCAGCTCCGCCTTCCGCTTGATGATCGCGATGCGCGTCTCGAAGTCCGGCGGCTGGATGTCCGCCGTCAGGCCCCATTCGAAGCGCGTCAGCAGGCGCTCCTCCAGCGTGGCGATGTCTTTCGGCGGCCGGTCGGAGGTGAGCACGATCTGCTTTTTCGCCTCGTAGAGCGTGTTGAAGGT
>DHAI01000075.1:3686-4986 GCA_002397355.1 Ruminococcaceae bacterium UBA4958
TCCTCCTGCGTGGATTCCTTTCCCGCGATGAACTGGATGTCGTCCACGAGCAGGACGTCCGCGCGCCGGTAACGCTGGTGGAAATCGCCCGTCGTGCCGCGGCGGATGGCTTCGATCAGCTCGTTGGTGAATTCGTCCCCCTTGATATAGATGATGTCCATGTCAGGGTGGGTGCGGCCGATCTCGTTGCGGATCGCGTAGAGCAGGTGCGTTTTCCCCAGGCCGGAGTTCCCGTAGATGAACAGCGGGTTGTAGAGCACGGCAGGCTTGCTGGCGACGGCCATGGAGGCCGCGTGCGCGAACTTGTTGGACGGCCCGACGATGAAGGTCTCGAAGGTGAATTCGTAGTTTTCGCTGTTCTGCGGCTCGTCTTCGCGCTCGCGCTTCTTCTCCTGCTCGGTTTCCTCGGGCGTCACGAGGCGCACCTGGATCTCCTGGCTGAAAATCTGGCGGAACGCCTCCTCGATCATATCCTTATAGTAGTGGAGGATCGTTTGGCGGTGCAGCTCGTTCGGGACCTTCAGGACCGCGACGCCGTTCGCGAAGTCCAGCGTCATCGGCTCGATGCGGCCGATCCACGTGGAAAACGCGATCTCCGTGATCCTGCTTTTGCAGTAGTTGCACACCATGTTCCAGACTTCCGTAAACGATTCCATTCCGCATCCATACCCCGTTAAAATTATTCCCTTCGCGGCAGCGCTTTCCAGCCGTTTTTTCAGGCGCTCCGGCACCCCCGGCGCGCACAAAGTCCCGTTTATCATCATATCACAAACCACTCCCCTTTTCAAATATCCTTTCACTGAACCGGTTGAAAATGTGGAAAATTGGCCTGCGCGGGGAAAGTCCGCCGAAAAAACTTTTGAAAAAAAATTATCGCCCCGCGCTGCATGTCGATGCACAGCGCGGGGCGTTCAAATAGAAAGCCGGGAAGCGCCCCGGCCGCGGCCAAATGCTGCGCGACGCCCCGGCGTGGGGAGCGGCGGAAACCTTTCGCCGAGTCGGCCGGGAGAGCTTGGGGCGGTTAAGATAAGCGTTTCCTTGCCAATAAAACCCTGCGGCCGTTCTCTTTGGCCGCAGAGTTTGGCTCGCAAAAAGGCGCTTATCATATTTGGCTTAAACTCTTCCGTCAAACTGCGCTGGCGATTTTCACTCAGCCGGGAGCGGGGTGCGGATGCAGCGCCTGCGCTGCCCGAAGGAAATAAAAATTCAATTTTTCCTTTTCAATTGCGCGTTCTTGTGGTATAGTAGCTTTTATAGGACCGTATGGCCCCCGCGCGCGGGAAGCGTGCGGGACAAGCCG
>DHAI01000075.1:5142-7112 GCA_002397355.1 Ruminococcaceae bacterium UBA4958
GCCGTGCAGGCCGCGCGGGGAATACCGGCGGCCTTTTTGGGGACTCCGGAAACGGAAATCCGTCCATCGTGCACGGCTTTCGATCCGAAAGGAGGTTATTTCATGTTCAGAACCTATCAGCCGAAGAAGCTGCACAGGATGAAGGAGCACGGCTTCCGCAAGCGCATGTCCACCAGCAACGGGCGCAAGGTGCTGGCCCGCCGCAGGGCGAAGGGAAGGGCCCGCCTGACCTATTGACCGGCTTTCCGGCGGGGCGGGGGCGGCGTTTTCTTTTTCCTCCCTTTTCTTTTCCGCATTCGCAAAAGAAAAAGAGTAACTCCCGGCGGAAACCGCCGGGAGCCGAGTGGCTGTTATGACGGATTACGAAACATTGAAAGAGAACAGGGAATTCCACCGGGCGTATTCCCGCGGGAAGCATTATGTAAGCCCCACGCTCGTCTCCTATGCGGTGAAGAACCGGCGGCACGTGGTCCGCGTCGGCATCACGACGGGGAAGAAGACCGGGAACGCCGTCAGGCGGAACAGGTCGCGCCGCGTGATCCGGGAGGCGTTCCGCCCGCTGGCCGTTTCCGTCAAGCCGGGTTACGACATCGTTTTCGTCGCGCGGGCGAGAACCCCCTTTGCGAAAAGCGGAGACATCCGCCGCGTGATGGAGTCCCACCTGCGCAGCGCCGGCCTTTTGGAAACGGAAGCGCGCGGAACGGGGCGGCCATGAAACCGATTTCCGCAAAAAACGCCGCGGTCGCGGCGATCCGCTTTTACCAGAAATATATTTCCCCGCTCAAGCGGCCCTGCTGCATCTATTATCCGACCTGCTCGAACTACGCCGTCCAGGCGGTTGAGCGGTTCGGGGTTTTCAAGGGCTTTTTTCTCGCGCTGTGGCGGTTTCTGCGCTGCAACCCCTTCCATGCGGGCGGCTACGACCCGGTTCCGGAGAAGAGGGAAAAACGCAGAAAAAAAGTAGAGGAGTAATTTCCGGATGGATAAAATCTTTAACTTTTTCGGCAGCATTTTCGGCTATATCCTGTGGTGGTTCTATCTGCTGATCCCGAACTACGGCGTGGCCATCATCCTTTTCACCGTTCTTTTCAAGGCCCTGCTCTTCCCGTTCTCGGTGAAGCAGCAGCGTTCCATGGCCGCTTCCAGCAAGCTGCAGGCCAAGATGGCGGAGCTGCAGAAGCGCTATAAGGACGACAAGCAGCGCCTCTCGATCGAGACGCAGAAGCTGTACGAAAAGGAAGGCGCCGACCCGATGGGCGGCTGCAGCACGATGATCCTGCCGTTCCTCGTGATGTTCGGCCTGTACTATACGGTGCTGAATCCGCTTTCCAACGCGCTCCACCTTTCGGCGGACGCGATCACGAAGGCGACGGATATGCTGAGCCATGCGCCGGGGATCGTGGCGCTGTCCGGCGGCCGGTACACGCAGATCGAGATCGTGAAGAACTTCGGAGCGCTGCGGCCGTTCCTCACCATGTTCGGCGCGGACGAGCTTGCCCGGCTGGAGTCGTTCAGCCACGGGTTCCGCTTTCTGGGCCTCGACCTGCTGGGGACGCCCACGAACGGGACGAACATCTTCGGCACGCTGTTCCAGACCAACCTGTGGGTGATCCCCGTGCTCTGCCTCGTGTCCTCGCTCCTCACGCAGCATTTCACCATGAAGATGCAGCCCGGCGCGCAGCAGCAGCAACAGGGCTGCATGAAATTCATGTTCTATTTCATGGGGCTGATTTCCGCGTGGTTCGCCTGCACGGTTCCCGCCGCCGTCGGCTTTTACTGGATCATCTCCACGCTGACCGGCTTTGCGCAGACGGTGATCCTGAACAAATTCTACGGGCCTGAAAGGCTGAACGCCGAGGCGGAAGCGCGGCGCGTGGCCCGCCGCGAGCTGGAGGAGGCGGCCGTGAAGCCGCTTGGGCTGCCGGCGCAGCCCAGCCTGCCGAGGGAGAAAGAAAAACGCCGCAAATAAC
>DHAI01000075.1:7291-11037 GCA_002397355.1 Ruminococcaceae bacterium UBA4958
GGAACAGGCAGCACCGTGGAGGAGGCCAAGGAGGCCGCCTGCAGGGAGCTGGGCGTGGAATCTTATGAAGCCGAATTTGAGATTCTCGAGCTGCCCACGAAAAAAACTTTCGGCATCTTCGGCGGCAGCCCGGCCAAAGTGAGAGCCTATCTCGAGGACGATCCCGCCGAGGCCGCCGCGGAATATCTGCGGACCGTGCTTACCTGCATGGGTGTGCCGGATGTGCAGATCGACGTACAGCGGGGGGAAAGCAGCGCGATGCTGTCGCTTTCCGGCGGAGACATCGGGTTCATCATCGGCCACCGCGGGGAAACGCTCGATTCGCTGCAGTACCTGGCCGGGCTCGTGGCGAACCACGGCGGCGGAACCGGGTATTACCGCATTGCGCTCGACATCGGCAATTACCGCGAGAAACGCCGCCAGACGCTGGAGGCGCTCGGCAGGAAAATGGCGGAGAAAAGCCTCCGCATGGGGCGCAATATGTCCCTGGAGCCGATGAATCCCTATGAGCGCCGCATTATCCATACCGCCGTGCAGACGGTGGAGGGCGTGAAATCCTGGTCGGAAGGGCTGGACCTGGACCGCCACGTCGTGATCGGCCCGGTCGACGGGGAGCGCAATCCGCGCCGCACCCGCCCTTACGGCGTGCAGAACCGGAGGGACGGCCGTCCCCGCCAGGGCGGATACCGCGGCCAGCGCGGACCCGCGCGCCCGCTTCAGCAAAAGCGGGAAGAACCGGCGCCGGCCGCCGCCCCGAAACCCGAGCCGAAAGGCGCGCTTTACGAAAAAGTGGGGAAAGCCGCCGCTTCGGGCGAAGCGGAAACCGGGAAATAAAGCGGGGCGTTCCGGCCCCAGTCCCTGCTCCGGGCGCGCTGCGTCCGGAGCTTTCTTTCTGCGGTCGGCAGCCAGAGGCTGCGCGGCGCCCCGGCGTAATGCGGAGCGAAAGCTTTGCGTTTCGCGAGCCGGGAAAGTTTTGGGAAAAGGTGGAAGACCGTTTTCCCCCGGCTGCCGGGCTTGCAAAGGATCATATCACTTCGCCCCAAGTTCTTCCGGTAAAATCAACGAAAGGTTTCCGGCGTTTGGTCCGCCGGGGCGCGGATGCGGCGGCACGCTGCCGCGGAGGGAAAAAAGATGGATGTTCAATATCACAAGTCCGGCGAGACGATCGCGGCGATCGCTACGGCGCAGGCGCCGGGCGCCGTCGGCGTCGTGCGGATCTCCGGGCCCGACGCGCACGCGGTCGCGGACCGCGTGTTCCGCTCGGTCCGCGGCAGGAAAATTGCGGGCCTGCGCGGCTATACGGCGCTGTACGGCCGCGTTTACGACGCGGACGGAGACATCGACGAGGCGGTCGCGCTGAATTTCCGCGCGCCGCTGAGCTTCACCGGCGAAGACGTGGTGGAGCTTTCCTGCCACGGCGGGGTGTACGTCACGCGCCGCCTGCTCCGGGCCGTCCTCGCGGCCGGCGCCGCCGCGGCCGGCCCCGGCGAGTTCACGCGCCGCGCGTTTCTGAACGGCAAGATGGGCCTGACGGAGGCGGAATCCGTCATGGAGATCGTCGGCGCGCAGGGCGCGCAGGCCGCGAAGATCGCCCTCGCCGGGCGGGGCGGCGCGCTCGAGCGGCGCATCCGGGAAATCCGCGGCGTCCTTACCGCCGCCGCCGCCCATCTCGACGCCTGGGCCGATTACCCCGAGGACGATATTCCACAGGTTACGCCGGAAGAGTTGAAAACCTCCCTCTCCGCCGCGCGCGCCGGGCTCGAAAAGCTCCTGCGCGAATTCGAGGCGGGCCGCGCGCTCCGCGAGGGCGTGGACACCGTGATCGCCGGGCGGCCGAACGCCGGAAAGTCCACGCTGATGAACCTGCTCGCGGGCTGCGAGCGCTCCATCGTGACGCGGTACCCCGGCACGACGCGCGACGTGGTGGAGGACACCGTGCTTCTCGGCGGCATCCCGCTCCGCCTCGCGGACACCGCGGGCCTCCGCCGCACGGCCGACCCCGTGGAGAGCATCGGCATCGGCCGCGCGTTCGAGCGCATCCGCTCGGCGCAGCTCGTGCTGGCGGTCTTCGACGGTTCGCAGGAGCTGGACGACGCCGACCGCGACCTCGCCGGGCGCGTGCGGGGAATGCCCTGCGTCGCCGTGGTCAACAAGAGCGATCTGCCGCAGAAAATAGACTTAGAGTATATTAAAAATAAATTTGTCCATACGGTTATATTGTCGGCGGAGACGGGGGAAGGGCTGGAGGCGCTGCGCGGCGAAGTGACGGACGTGCTGGCGGCGTCGAAGCTGGACGCGTCCGGCGGCGTGCTGTTCACGGAGCGGCAGAGGGACGCGGCGCGGCGCGCGCTGGGCTGCGTGGAGGAAGCGCAGGCGGCGCTCGCGGCGGGGGTGACGTTCGACGCGGTCACGGTTTCCGTGGAGGACGCGGTCTCGGCGCTTTTGGAGCTGACGGGGGAGCGCGCGACCGAAACGGTCGTGGACTCCGTCTTCCACAATTTCTGCGTTGGGAAATAGCAGCGGCATGCTGCAGGAGGTAAAGCGATGGCATATCAGGCGGGAAAAATCGACGTGGCGGTGATCGGCGCGGGGCACGCGGGCATCGAGGCCGCCCTCGCCGCGGCCCGGCTCGGCTGCGGCACCGTCGTTTTCACCATCAACCTGGACGCGGTGGGGAACTGCCCGTGCAACCCGTCCATCGGCGGCACCGCGAAGGGCCATCTCGTGCGGGAGATCGACGCGCTCGGCGGCGAGATGGGGCGCACCGCCGACGAGTGCTTTCTTCAGAGCCGGATGCTCAACCGCGGCAAAGGCCCGGCCGTGCATTCGCTCCGCGCCCAGATCGACCGGCGCGAGTACGGCAAGATCATGAAGCATAAGCTGGAGCTCCAGCCGAACCTGCTGCTGCGGCAGGCGGAGGTCGTCTCCGTCGCGCCCGGGGAGGGGGGCCGCTGGAACGTGGAGACGCGCTTCGGGGCGGTCTTTGCGGCGCGCGCCGTCGTTTTTGCGACCGGCACCTACCTTTCCGGCAAAATCTTCGTCGGCGAGGTCTCCTACGAAAGCGGCCCGGACGGTATGTTCCCGGCCGCGTTCCTCACCGGTTCGCTGCGCCGGCTCGGCATCCGGATGCGGCGGTTCAAAACGGGCACGCCGGCCCGCGTTCTGCGCTCCAGCATCGATTTTACCAACCTGGAGGTGCAGCGGGGCGACGATCCCGTGGTGCCGTTTTCCTACGACACGCTGGAGCCGGGCAAAAACCGCGCCGTCTGCTATGTTTCCTGGACGAACGACGAGACGAAAAGGATCATCCTCGAGAACCTGAACCGCTCGCAGCTCTTCACGGGCGGCATCACGGGCGTCGGCCCGCGCTACTGCCCCAGCATCGAGACGAAGGTCGTCCGGTTCGCGGACAAGAAGCGCCACCAGCTTTTCATCGAGCCGTGCGGGCTCGACACCGAGGAGATGTACCTGCAGGGCATGAGCACGTCGCTGCCGGAGGACGTGCAGCTCCGGTTCTACCGCACGATCCCGGGGCTGGAGCAGGTGCAGATCATGCGCGCGGCGTACGCGATCGAATACGACTGCGCCGATCCGCTGCAGCTTTCCTCCACGCTGGAATTCCTCGACTACCCCGGCCTGTACGGGGCGGGGCAGTTCAACGGCAGCTCCGGGTACGAAGAGGCGGCCGCGCAGGGCTTTGTGGCCGGCGCGAACGCCGCGCTGAAGATCCTCGGCCGCGAGCCGCT
>DHAI01000075.1:11312-12622 GCA_002397355.1 Ruminococcaceae bacterium UBA4958
AACGCCGACGAGCGGCTCACGCCGGTCGGCCGCCGCATCGGGCTGATCCCCGACGGGCGGTGGGAGCGCTTCCTGAAGAAGGAGGAGCAGAAAAAGGCCGAGCGCGCGCGGGCGGAGAGCACCGTGCTGCCGCCCTCCGAGGCGCTGAATTCCATCTTGGTTTCCCGTGAAACATCGCCCGTTTCCACGGGCGCGAGGCTGGCGGAGCTGATCCGCAGGCCGGAGCTGGACTACGCCGCGCTGGCTCCCGTGGACGCGGGCCGCCCACGCCTTCCGGCCGCCGTGTTCGAGGATGTGGAGATCTCGCTGAAATACGAGGGCTACATCAGGCGGCAGAAGGCGCAGATCGACGAGACGCGCCGGCTGGAAAACAGGCTTCTGCCGCCCGGCGTCGATTACGCGCGGATCACCGGCCTGCGGAAGGAAGCGCAGGAGAAGCTGCAGCGCATCCGGCCGGAAAACATCGGGCAGGCGTCCCGCATCAGCGGCGTCAGCCCGGCGGACATCTCGGTGCTTCTCGTGTGGCTCGCGAAGAAAGGGGAGGGAAAGCGATGAACGAAACCGCCGCGCTGCTGCGGGAATATGCGGAGCAGGAACGGATCGCGATTCCGGAAGGCCGGTTGGAACAGTTCGGGATTTACGCGGATCTGCTCGTCGAATGGAACGCGAAGATGAACCTTACCGCCGTCGTTTCGCCGGAAGGGATCGCCGCGAAGCATTTTCTGGACAGCATCCTGCTGCTGAAATATGCCGACGTGCCGGCCGGCGCGAAGCTGATCGACGTGGGGACGGGCGCGGGATTCCCGGGCGTGCCGCTGCTGATCCTCCGGCCGGACCTGAAACTGACGCTGCTGGACGGGCTGAACAAGCGCCTTGTTTTTCTCGGCGCGCTGCTGAAGGAGCTCGGGCTTTCCGCGGAGCTCGTCCACGCGCGCGCGGAGGAAGCCGCGCGGAAAAAGCCGTACCGCCAGGCGTTCGATTTTGCGGCGGCGCGCGCGGTCGCCGCGATGCCGGTTCTCTGCGAGTACTGCCTGCCGTTTTTGAAGCCGGGCGGCGTTTTTGCCGCGATGAAAGGCCCGCGGGCGGACGCGGAGCTTGCCGCCGCGGAACGGGCGGTTTCCGTTCTCGGGTGCCGCGCGGAAAAGCCGGTCCATTACTCGCTGCCCGCCGGCGACGGCCGCACGCTGCTTCTGGTTCGGCGCACCGGGCCGCTGCCCGCCGCCTATCCCCGCCAGAGCGCCAGAATCGCCAAAAGCCCCCTTCTTTCTGTTTAGAAACAGAAAGAAGGCAAAGAAAAACCGGCGAAGCAG
>DHAI01000075.1:12754-15159 GCA_002397355.1 Ruminococcaceae bacterium UBA4958
CCGGCGCCTTGCCGCAGGGAAGCGGGCCGCCTCTCCGCGCCCGATGGGCAGGACGCAGGTAAATTCTCCTGTTTTACTGATTGAGAGAAAGCTCTGAAAGAAATTTTGTGGTCTCCGCCATGATCCGACGGAATCCGCCGGAACCCCGTGGTATGCTTGTCCCAGCGAAAGAAACGGGAGGCGCGTGAAATGCTTTTCGGCGAGAAAAACCGTGTGGTTGACCTTCGTCCTGAGCAGATCGCGCCCAATCCGGCGCAGCCGCGCAAAGAATTCAACGCGCAGGAGCTTCAGGACCTCGCGCGGAGCATCCGCGCGAACGGGCTGATCCAACCCATCGTGGTGCGGCGCGTCCCCGGCGGGTACGAGCTCGTGGCGGGGGAACGCCGTCTGCGCGCGTGCAGGATCGCCGGGATGAAAACCGTGCCGTGCATTGTGAACGACTGCACCGCGGACGAGAGCGCCGTCATGGCGATGACGGAGAACCTGCAGCGCCGGGACCTCGGTGTCTTTGAGGAAGCGGAGGGCCTGCGCCGGCTGATCGACACCTGGCACGTCACGCAGGAGGAAGCCGCCGCGCGCCTGGGGCGCAGCCAGTCCGCGGTGGCGAACAAGCTGCGGCTGCTCCGCTTTTCCGGCGAGGAGCGCGGGATGATCACCTCCGCCGGGCTGACGGAGCGCCACGCGCGCGCCCTTCTCCGCATCGAGGACACCGGGCTTCGCCGCCGCGCGCTGCGCGCCGTGATCGACAACGAGTACAACGTGCGCCGCACGGACGAGTATGTGACCAGGCTGCTTTCCGGAAAAGCGGAAAAACAGCACCGGCTTTTCGTTGCGAAAGACGTCCGCATTTTTCTGAACACGATCGCACACGCCGTGAATATGATGAAGAAAAGCGGAATCTCCGCGCAGACGCTTCGCAGCGAGACAGACGATTACATCGAGTGCGTTGTCCGAATCCCGAAGGCGCAGGCATTCGCGGGTGGCCAAAAACCCGCCTGAAACAGATTATAAGTTCATTTACTCCTATTTCCCTTATATCATTTCCCGCGGAAAGGGCCGGATGTGAAAACGTCCGGCCCTTTTTGCGTCCCCCGGCGGCGTGCCGCTGCCGTGTTTCACATGAAACATTTCGCAAAAAAGCGAGCCGCGGCGCGGGTTTGCCGGTCAATTCACCGCGCGCCGCCACGAAAATCTGCTCCCGGCTCTTTTTCCTTTCTGCGAAGTGTGTTATAATGGAGAAAATATTTTCATCGGCTGCTGAAAAGACCGGCGGCGGGCCGGCCGGCATGGGGGAATGGAATTGGGGAAAATCATCGCGATCGCGAACCAGAAGGGCGGCGTGGGCAAAACGACCACTTCGGTCAACCTTGCCGCCGCGATGGGGCAGCGCGGCGTCCGCACGCTGCTCGTGGACGTCGATCCGCAGGGGAATTCCTCCAGCGGCGTCGGCGTGGACCGCAGAAAGCTGAAAAAGACGGTTTACGAGGTGCTGATCGGCGAGGCGAAACCGCGGGACGCCGTGCTCCGCACGGGGTTCCAGAATCTCGATCTGCTTCCCTCCAGCCTGGGCCTCGCGGGGGCCGAGATCGAGCTGGTGGACATGGAGCGCCGCGAGGCGAGGCTGAAAGAGGCGCTCGCGCCGCTGTCGCCGGATTACGGCTATGTCCTGATCGACTGCCCGCCGTCGCTCGGCATCATCACCACCAACGCGCTCGACGCCGCGGACACGGTCCTCGTGCCGATCCAGTGCGAGTATTACGCGCTGGAGGGCCTGTCGCAGCTCATGAATTCGATCCGCGTCGTCAAGCGGCGCTACAATCCTCGCCTCGACCTGGAGGGCGTGCTCCTGACCATGTACGACGGGAGGCTGAACCTCACGCAGCAGGTCGTGGCGGAGGTGAAGAAGTATTTCCCGCGCAAGGTGCTCGGCACGGTGATCCCGCGCGCGGTGCGCCTTTCCGAGGCGCCGAGCTACGGCCGGCCGATCCAGTATTTTGACAGGAACTCCCGCGGCGCGCAGGCGTACGACGAGCTGGCGGAGGAAATCATCCGGATGAACGGGGGGAAAACGCGGACATGACGAAAAAAGGCGGCCTTGGAAAAGGGCTGGACGCTATTTTTGCCGAAAACGACATCGAGGACGAGCGCGCCGCCGTGCACCTGAAAACGGACGAGCTGGAGCCGAACAGGAACCAGCCGCGCCGCAGCTTCGACGAGCAGTCGCTCGCCGAGCTGGCGGACTCCGTCGCGCGGCACGGCGTGCTGCAGCCGCTTCTCGTGCGGCCGATCCCCGGCGGCGGGTACCAGATCGTCGCGGGGGAGCGCCGCTGGCGCGCGGCGCGCATGGCCGGGCTGAAAGAGGTGCCCGCCGTCGTGCGCGAGATGACCGACGCGCAGGTCACGGA
>DHAI01000110.1:0-5825 GCA_002397355.1 Ruminococcaceae bacterium UBA4958
TATTTCAATACCGTTCCGCTCAGGTCTTCCGTGATGTGGGGTTCCAGATAAAGCCTGTTATAAAAGGGATGGACTCCGTAAATACTGCTGTACAAACCCGCGATCGTCATATAGTTTCCCGCCAGGATGTCGTCCCCCGCGCCCGTCTGGCTTTTCCTGAGATAGCGCTGAGCCGCAAGGCCGTCGGATTCGTATTGATTGATGACGTTCCTCACATATTTGACCGCGACGGCGGGATCATATTCCGAATAGCATTTTATGCCGAGCTCATTCCAGGAAAGGAAAATATCCCCGTTCTCATAACCCGGGAACGCCGTGTCGGTCTCCGACGCCGTAAACGAAGCCATACATAAAGGCCAGGAGAACAATCCCTCCGAAACCATTCCGGCTTCGATTCTGCGCAGGATCGAACCGGCACGTTCCCGGTCGTCGCAGACTCCGTACCCGATGGCCGCAAACTGAACCGGAAGCACAAGATTCGTACCGTGAATCGTCTGGTCCGCGTCGCGCCAGTAGATATACTCCCGACGGTCGGGATCCCAAAAGCCGCCCTGCGCGACCGGCCGGTTAAAGGCGGCCTTGAGGCGTTCGGCTTTCGTCCGGTAGAAGCCCGCTTTGCCGGCGTCCCCCAGGATGTCCTCGATCTCCGACCACTGATTCAGCGCTCCGTACAGCTCCGCATTGACCAAAGCGTTTTCATTCGCTGCCCAGACGATATCGATCCAGTCGCTGGACTTTCTTTCGCCCGTATTTCCGTTCATCATTTTTACAAGCCCGTTCCGGCCGCTGCGTTCCAGCAAATAGTCCAGGGCCTTTTCACACGCAATCTTCTGCGGACGGGCCCAGGCGATGTCCCCGCTGAGATGGAACAGCTCCGACACCACGATGACATATCCGGTCTGGCTGTCGAGCAGCGTCCCCCACTGCGCCTCGTAGAAGCCGGATGCGGTGCGCGTGCCCTTCCGTTCGTCTCCGGGCATATACTGAAAGCGCGGCAGCACTCTTCCGTCTTCCCGTACCGCATGATCCTTATAAAAATCGAACGAGTCCCGCACCGCCTTCGTATAATCGGGCCGCCCCACGGCCGCGGCGACTTTGCCCAGGTACGGCTCGTGTAAACAGACGTATCCGGACATCCAGCCGTTCAGGCCGGCATGCTGATTGTCGATCACTCCGTAACGGGCAATCGTGTTTCCCATCTCTCTGACCGCGGAGCCGTCCAGGCCGGCCAACGTGCCGATGTCGAAAGCACGGTCATAGTCGAGAACGCTCAGCTCGTAACGGACGCCGATCGTTCCGGGGCCGACGGAAAAAGGGGCCCAAACGTCGTCGGCATTCCTGAAATTCTGCAAGTCATACTTTGCCGTCATCTTTACGGGAGCCATTTCGCTGCAGAAGGAAAGCGCGCCGTCCGGCCGTTTCGTAAAGCGGTCCGCAGGAAAGACGCCTTTTCCCGGATCGGGAGTGATTTCCAGGCAGCTGTTGCTCCGCTTGTCCCAGAACGTGACTTTTCCGGCGTGGGTGCCCAAAGTCCTTCCGTCGGCATCCAGGAGCTTCATCCAGGCAACTCCCCCGTTGTCCAGAATGGCCCCCGTCCACGTGTCTATGCCCTGAAAATTCCACTCCGGGACGCAGGTGTCCGACAAAACGCCGCCCGTCATGTCGTTCCTGCGTATCTTCCACGAAATGGACCGCCGGTTTGCCGTAAACGTCCAGTCTTCGACCACCCGCATCCCGCGGCCGCCGTAGCTTATGGCGCTGACCTCCGCGGTAGTTCCGTTCGTCTTCACGACGGGACTCGCCATGCAATCCCGCGTCGTATACCACGTTCCATCCGCCGTTTTTACCGCGGAATAAACGCCGTCCCCGGACAGGACCTGCCTTTCCTTCACCCAAACCGCCCGAATCAGGCATTTGCCTCCGTAATCCAGCTTTAACATCAGCCGTTTGGACCCGTCGCTGATGCTTAAAATTTTATTTTCCGCATCGTTGCTCACGGTACCGGCGGGACAGCATGTTTCTTCTTCCTCTTTTTCACGCTTCATTGCGGATCTCCCTGCTTTCTTGTCCGGTGCCCCGGCGGCAACCGGAGATTGTCCTGCCGGGTGACGCCGTATGCCGGTCTTGCATCCATTGCGTCGGTCCGGCCTCCCTGTTCAGCCCTTTTTAAGAGAAAAACGGGGCCGCTGACAGCGCCATGATACCGCCGGAAGCCCCGCGCGTCAAGGCCGTCATTTCATTTTCCGGCGCTTTCGCGCTGCAAAAAGGTCCTCCCCATGCGTGTTTTCGCATTGAGAGGACCTTTCCATCGGCGACGACTTTACTCGCCGTCGTACTTTTTGCTTTCGACTTCAGCCCGCGCCTTGGCCAGGAAAGCCTTCGGCGCCATGGCGCCGAGGTCGCCGGACTTGCGGCCGCGGACGGAAACGGTGCCGCTCTGCACTTCCTTTTCGCCCACGACGAGCATATAGGGGATCTTCTGGAGCTGCGCCTCGCGGATCTTGTAGCCGATCTTCTCGTTGCGGGCGTCGAGCTCCGCGCGCAGGCCGCCGGCCTGAAGGCCGCCGGAGATTTCCTTCGCATACGCCAGCGCGGCGGACTGGATCGGGAGCACCCGGACCTGGACCGGCGCGAGCCAGATGGGGAACGCGCCCGCGTAGTGCTCGGTCAGGATCGCGATGAAACGCTCGATGCTGCCGAAGATGACGCGGTGCAGCATAACGGGGCGGTGCTTTTCGCCGTCCTCGCCGGTATAGGTCAGGTCGAAGCGCTCCGGCATCTGGAAGTCGAGCTGGATGGTCCCGCACTGCCAGGTGCGGCCCAGCGAATCGCGCAGATGGAAGTCGATCTTCGGGCCGTAGAATGCGCCGTCGCCCTCATTGATCTCGTAAGGCTTGCCGTTCGTCTTCAGCGCGTGGATCAGGGCGTCGGTCGCCGTTTCCCACTGTTCGTCCGTGCCCATGGAGTTCTCCGGGCGCGTGGAAAGCTCCAGGCTGTAGTCGAAGCCGAACACCTTGTAGAAGCTGTCGATGAGGTCCATCACGCCGAGGATCTCGCTCTCCACCTGATCCGGCGTCATGAAGATGTGGGCGTCGTCCTGCGTGAAGCAGCGCACGCGCATCAAGCCGTGCAGCGCGCCGGAAAGCTCGTGCCGGTGCACGAGGCCCAGCTCCGCCAGACGCTCCGGCAGGTCGCGGTAAGAATGAATCTTGCGCTTGTAGACGAGCATGCCGCCCGGGCAGTTCATCGGTTTGATGGCATAATCCGCGCCGTCGATCTTCGTGGTGTACATGTTGTCCTTGTAGTGGTCCCAGTGACCGGAACGGTGCCACAGCTCTTCGCTCAGGATCATCGGGGTGCGGATTTCCTCGTACCCGTGCTTCGCGTGCTCCTCGCGCCAGAACTGCTCGAGCTGGTTGCGCAGGATCATGCCGTGCGGCAGGAAGAACGGGAACCCGGGGCCCTCCTCGTAGATGTCGAACAGGTCGAGCTCGCGGCCCAGCTTGCGGTGGTCGCGCTTCTTCGCCTCCTCGATCATGTGCAGATACCCGTCAAGCTGGGAAGCCTTCGGGAACGAGATGCCGTACACGCGCTGCAGCATCTTGTTGTTTTTGTCCGCGCGCCAGTAGGCGCCCGTACAGTTCGTCAGCTTTACGGCCTTGACGCGGCCGGTGCTCAGCAGGTGCGGGCCGGCGCAGAGGTCGACGTAGTCGCCCTGCCTGTAAAAGCTGATCTTCTCGCCCTTCCCGGCGTGCTCGCGGATAAGCTCCACCTTGTATTTCTGGTGTTCCTTTTCCATCAGGGCGACGGCGTCCTCCGGGTCCAGCTCGAAACGCTCCAGCGGGATGTCCTCCCGGATGATCTTCTTCATCTCCGCCTCGACGGCCGCCATATCGTCCGGCGTGAGGGTGCGCGGCAGGTCGAAGTCATAGTAGAATCCGTTCTCGATGGCCGGGCCGATGGCAAAGCCCGCCTCCGGGAAAAGGTGTTTCACGGCCTGCGCCATGATGTGCGACGTGGTGTGCCAGTAAGCCTTTTTGCCCTCCGCGTCGTCGAAGGTAAGGATTTCGAGATTGCAGTCCGCCGTGACCGGCGTGCGCAGATCCACGGCTTTCCCGTTCAGCTTTCCCGCACAGGCGGCCTTGTAAAGGCCGGCTCCGAGGGATTTCGCGATATCGGCGACCGTTGTGCCCGCCTCGTATTCTCTGACAGCGCCGTCTTTCAGGCTGACTTTCACCATATTGCCCGCCACTCCTTTATCAAAATATCAAAATGAAAGAAAATAAAAAAGCCCCGCCCCACGACAAATGGGGTAAGGCTTTGCTTACGGTTCCACCCAAATTCAGCGGGAATCTTCCCGCCCTCATTGACGGCTGTAACGGTGCCGGCCGGCGCGCCTTTCGCCCGAAAGCCACGGCGCGCGCTCGGAGGCGGTAACCGCTCATCCTTCCGGCCGCGCGCGTTTCCAGCTCACAGCGCACGCTCTCTGGTGCTTCCGGGATGGGGTTTCCTCGTCGACGTTTTGCAGTATCTTTTTGTGATGTTTATCATATCACGCCGCGCTTCTTCTGTCAAGCCTCGTCCGCGGAAACACGTCGCGGGGCGGCTTTCCGTCACCTGAAGCACATTAAATTAGGAAAAATTTTAAAAATAATTGCAAAATAGTAGACTTTTTCGTTCAATTGTTATATAATGAGCGCGGATCATTTTTCACATTGTTTTTTGTATTATTCTGTCGATTTTATGTACTATCCTGATTTTTTTCTTCTTTGTTCCGCCGCGGCGGCAATCCCGGCGATGAACTATAACCTTCTAATTTACCAAACAGAAAATACATGCCAGCCGGAATGGAACCGCCGTAAACGCGTTGCCCGGGTTTTCAGCCGTCACAGTCTCCGTCCCTTCAATTTGCACCCACCGCTTCCGGCAGGGCGGCTCGATCCGCCCCGTTTTTTATTTCTTAACAATCGGCAACCCACCTGTTTCCTCACGTGCGCCGCACGACCGGCGGAAAGCTTCCGCCGGTACCTTTTCGCCGAAACTTCACGATCATAATCCGCTCCGGCAGCTTTTGAGCCGCGAATTTAGGAATTTTCTCTGACAAACGCCAAATCGGACGGGAGGTGACGACCGGCATCCATACCACAAAATCGGAGGTGACGATTGGCATCCGTTTTAGAAAGGGATAAAAGCGTAGGATTCAGGTTCAAAAGAACGGCCGCGGAGAAAGACTTCATAACCGGGTTTGGCCAATAGGCCCTTTTCTCCGCTTCGACAGCCGTTCCATCATCTTGTGGGGAGGATATTTTATGAGCAGACATATTCTGCGCAGAACCATCTCGGCTACTCTGGCGACCGCATTGCTTGTCGTTACAATGGGCGCCTGCAACGGGCCGGCAAGCCCGACGAAGAACCAGACCGGCGCTTCGAACGCTTCAACGAACACTTCGGCAAGCACCGGCAACGGGGAAATGACCGAAGTCGGGACGCCGCGCTCCGAAACGCTGATCGTCGAAACCCAAACGCCGACCGATGTCCCCGGGCAGTTCAATTCTTACATGCAGGGCACGCAGATGGGGTTCGGCATCCACCAGCTCATGACGGCGACGCTGTGGGAAATGGACACGACGAAAGGCGAGCAGTTCGGCGAGGTCGCGGACGGCATGCCCGTCTCCAATAAGGACTTTACGGAGCATACCGTGAAGATCCGCAAGGGGATCAAATGGTCGGACGGCGTGGATCTTACCGCGGACGACGTCGTGTTCACCTTCAACATGATCATGAACAACAAGGGGATTGCCACGAGCGACTACTACAAGAGCGTT
>DHAI01000110.1:5902-18664 GCA_002397355.1 Ruminococcaceae bacterium UBA4958
CGAGCGACTACTACAAGAGCGTTTTCAAATCCGTGGAAAAGGTAGACGACTACACCGTAAAACTGGTGACAAAGGAGCCATTCCCGCGCCTGGCGCTCAAGTTCGGGGTCACCATCTGGGGAAACGACCTCAGAATCGTCCCGAAGCATATCTATGAAAAGCAGAGCGACGTGACCACGTTCAAAGATGAAAAGCCGGTCGTCGCCGGCCCTTACACCGTAAAATCATACGATCCGCTCGGAAAATGGATCCTTTACGAGCGCCGGGAAGACTGGAAAAACAGCACCGTCGGGGTCGTCACAGGAAAAGAGCCCCAGGCGAAGTACGTCTGGTTCCGGGCTCTCGGCGACGATACCACGCGCCAGATGACCATGATCAACAATCAGGTCGATATTCTCTGCGAAGTAACGCCGGAAATGCTTACCGCGATGACCAAGCAGAACGATAAGATCGCCTGCTGGTACAAGGATTTCCCATACGCGACCAGCGACGACCCCTGCTCAAAGGGACTCGCGTTTTCCATTGGGAAAGGCGCTCCCTACAACAGCGCGGATTTCCGCTGGGCAATCGCGCTCGCCATGAATTTCGACGAGATCTCCATGAACATCTTCAGCGGGATCGGCCGTGCGAGCCCGTTCCCGATCCTCACCAACACGAGCACCATGCAGGAGCTCTATTACAAGCCGCTGCTCGATTGGGTGGAGAACTTTGAACTGGATTTAGGCGACGGCACGAAAGTCAAGCCTTTCGACCCCGGGTACGCGGAGAGAATGGCAAAAACCTTGAGCGCGAAGGGCTATAATCTTCCCACCGACAAAGACAAACTGATCGACATGTTCGGCGTTGGGTGCTGGAAATACGATCCCCAAGCCGCCGAAAAGCTGCTGAAAAAGGCCGGGCTTGAGAAAAAGAGCGACGGCTGGTACTTCAACGGGAAACCGTTCACCATCAACATGACTTATCTCGCCGATACCGAGGCGCAAGCGGGCCGCGGAACCACGGCGGCTTACGACCAGCTGACCAAGTTCGGGCTGAAATGCAACATTTCCAGCCAGAGCAGCGCAACCTGGGACACGAACGGCAGCACCGGGAATTACGAGATCGCGGGCTACTGGCCCACCGGCGGCATCACGAAGGACATCTATTCCCAGATCAACGGCTGGGACGGGGACCTGATCGTTCCTCTGGGCCAGCGGGGCTCAGGCCAGGGGACGCGCTGGAACAACGCGCAGGCTACCGACATCATCCACAAGCTGGCACAGCTCTCTCCCGAAAGCGACGAAGCTTACAAGCTCAACCTGGAATTCATGAAAGTCGCCATCGCGGATATGCCGTTCATCGGTTTCCATTCCGGCATCAAATTCGTTCCCACCAACAGCACATACTGGAACAACTATCCGTGTGCAGACAATCCTTACAACGGGCCCTGGTGGTGGTGGAGCTGCTTTAAATATATGCTCCCTGAAATCAGCCCCGTCTCCAAGTAATCCTATCTTGATCCAAGCAAAGCGTTATTGAGAAAAGAGGGCGCACTCATGGTTCGGGCGCGATGAGTCCGCCCTTCTTTTCTTTTCATATCCGCAACAGGACGGCTTAAAATAGCTAATTCTGTGAAGTTGAGAGGTGTAACCGTGAAATTCCGTAAATACTTTCTCATGCGGCTTCTGACTTGCCTCCTGACGATCTGGATCGGTGTGACGTTCATCTTTTTCATCCCGCGCATGTTTCCCTCGGATCCCGTCGAGAGCATGATCGGCCAGATCCAGTCCCGCTCCGGCCAGATGGACCCCGCGCAGATGGAATCGCTGCGCAGGTCGCTGCGCATCCAGTTCGGCCTGGAGGGCAGCCTGATGGAGCAGTACGGCACTTTCCTCTGGAAAGGGCTTCTCCATTTCGATTTTGGGCCGTCGCTGATGAGCTATCCGACTCCCGTGGGGGAAATCATCGGCACCTACCTGCCATATACCCTGGGCCTTTCGCTTACGACCACGGTCGTCGCATGGCTGATCGGCAACTTTATCGGCCTGCTGGCAGGTTTCCGGAAGGATAAGCGCTCCTCCAAAATCCTGGAAGGCATCGCCATCTGCATTTATCCCGTGCCCTACTTTATGATCGCCCTGATCCTGCAGATCGTTTTCGCATACCTGCTGGGCTGGTGCCCGCTGCAGGCCACCATCATGACGTCGGGGGGATTCGGGGCGTTTTTCAGCTCGCTCATGAAAGCTTCCATTCTGCCGGCTGTTTCGCTTCTGCTGGTCGGAACCGGATGGTGGATCATTTCCATGAAGTCCCTTTCCTCCACGACGGCGGAGGAGGAATTCGTCCTGTTCGCGAGGTATCGCGGGCTGCCTGAAAAGACCATCGGCAAGAACTATGTTTTCCGCAACTCCATCCTGACGCAGATCACGGCCCTGGCCATGAGCCTGGGCGGCGTTTTCGGCGGCTCCATCATGACGGAGATGATTTTCGGCTACCCCGGCGTGGGCACTCTGATCCAGAAAGCGATCCTGCAGTCGGACTACAACACGATGCTGGGCTGCATCACAATCTCCATCGTCGCCATTGCCGTGGCAACCTTGATCGTGGACCTGATCTATCCGTTTATCGATCCGCGCATCAGATATAGCTAAGGGGGAGGGGAAAACAGATATGAAAAAGTTCTGGGAAACCGCCAACATTCGCTTGAAGATCGGCTTGATCGTCACCTTTATCTTCGTCATCATCGGATTTGTTTTCTACTACATCCCCCATGTGAATCCCTTTTCCTACAACGCCTACCCGGCACAGCTCGGGGCCTCGGCCGAGCACTGGCTCGGGACCACGACGATGGGGCAGGACGTCACATGGCTGCTGATCGAAGCCATTCATAATTCCCTGTCCATCGGCCTGATCGTGGCGACGATCGGCACCGTGGTAGGCGTCTTCATCGGGCTGCTGGCAGGCTTTTCCGGCGGCGCCACGGACCGCGTGCTCACCGTCATCACCGATACGTTCGTCGTGATCCCCTCCCTGCCCATCCTGATTTTGATGACCTCGCTGATGAAGGGGTCTTCCACGGTGCTGCTCATGGCCCTGGTTCTGGCGCTGTTCGCATGGGCCTGGCCGAGCCGCCAGATCCGCTCGATGGCCCTGACCATCAAGGAACGGGATTTTATCCAGACCGCATGGTTCTCCGGCGAAGGCACGGTCCAGGTGGTTGCGACGGAGATCCTGCCGTACGCGCTGACGTGGTCGCTGTCGAACTTCATGAACGCCACGCTCGCGGCGATCGCTTCGGAATCGAGCCTCGCCGTTCTGGGCCTGTCGCCGGCGAACCTCATCTCCCTCGGGAACATGATCCAGTGGGCGCGGGAGCGCAACGCGATCTTCGGGCAGCAGTGGCTTTGGATCGGATCGCCGATCGTGGCGACGGTTGTGCTGTTCGTCGGTCTGTTCCTTTTAATCACGGGTTACAACGACTATCTTTCCATGAAGAGAGGCAGGTGAACATCATGATTAAAATCGATCATCTGTCCACTTATTACGAGACGATCGACGGCAACGTCCCCGTTCTCAACGATCTGAACCTGGAGATCAAAGACAATGAGATATTCGGCATCGCGGGGGAATCCGGCTGCGGCAAGACCACGCTCCTGAAGACGCTGTACGACATCGTGGAATTTCCGCTGGTCATCGGGCACGGAAAAGTGATCCTGAGCGGCACAAAGGACGGAAAGCCGTTTTCTTATGAATCCGGAAAAATCCGCAACAGCTGGTGGAGCAACATTTCCTACATCCCGCAGGCCGCGCAAAGCGTTTTAAACCCGATCATGCGCATGAAGCAGCAGTTTTTGGATTCCATCCCCAGGGAAAGCAGGAAAAACGAAACGCCGGAAGAAACGCTGGGCCGCGTCGCAAAATACCTGGAGGAACTGAGCCTGTCCCCGGACCTGCTGAACGCCTACCCCTTCCAGCTCTCGGGCGGCATGCGCCAGAGAATGATCATCGCGCTGGCAACGTTTATGTCGCCTAACGTCGTGCTGGCGGACGAACCCACCACCGCGCTGGACGTGGTGATACAGAGAGGCATTTTAATGATGCTGATGCGTTTGCAGAAGCAGCAGAAAAACACGCTGGTATTGGTCAGCCACGATATGGGCGTCCACTACCAGGTAACCGACCGCATGGCCATCATGTATTCCGGCAGCATCGTGGAGCTGGGAAAAACGGAGGACATCTTTTCGGACCCGATCCATCCGTATACTACGATGCTGGTGGGAGCGCTGCCAAAAGTGGGCGACAAGAGCCAGAAGGTCGGTATTCCGGGACGTCCGCCGGCGTTTACGAATCCGCCGCCGGGATGCCGTTTCGCTCCCAGGTGCCCCCACGCGGCGGACTGCTGCCGCAGGGAGGTTCCGCGTCTCAGGGAGATCAGACCGGGCCGTTACGCTGCCTGCCATCTATTCAGCGAGGAGGCGGAACAAAATGGCTGAGAAACTTCTGGAGATCAACGGCGTAAGCAAAATTTTCAAGATCGGCGGCATGATCCGCGGGAAAAAGCTGGTCGCCATCGACCACGTCTCGCTGAGCATCGACAACGACAAACCGGTCATCCTGTCCGTCGTCGGGGAATCCGGCTGCGGAAAATCGACATTGTGCAAGATGGTGCTTCGCATGTACCGGCCGGATACGGGAGACATTTTTCTGCTGGGGAAGCCGTACTCCCAAAAGAAGGGCTACGATCCGCTGCAGTTCCGCCTGGACGTCCAGCCGATTTTTCAGAATCCCTACGAATCCTTTTCGGCCCGTAAAAAAGTGGACACCTATCTGTTCAACACCGCGCTGCGCCTGGGCATTGTAAAAACCCGCTCGGAAGCCGAAAAGCTGATCGACGAAACGCTGTGCAACGTCGGCATGTCCCTGGCAACCGTCAGGGGAAAATACCCGACTCAGTTTTCCGGAGGGGAGCTGCAGCGCGTGTCGATCGCCAGGGCGCTGCTGACGCGGCCGAAGCTCATCGTTGCCGACGAACCCGTGGCCGCCATCGACGCCTCCATGAAAATGAATATCGTAAACCTGTTTAAAGAGCTGAAGGACAAATACAAGGTCTCCTTCATCTACATCACCCACGACCTCTCCACAGCCTATTATGTCTCCGATTACATCGCGACCCTTTACCGCGGCTGCCTGATCGAATACGGTCCGGCGAAAGAGATCATGGATCATCCGGCGCATCCGTATACGGACCTGCTGATGAACGCGGTGCCGAGAGTCGGCGAAAAGTGGGACAACAGCGTGGTCCTGCCGGACATGGAGGAAAACGAGTACGCCATCTCTTATTGCAAATACGCGCCCCGCTGCCCCTACGCGAAGGACAAATGCAGGAAATGGCGTCCGGAGTTGAAACCGACAACGGGCGACCGGCAAGTCGCCTGCTTTTATCCGTTGACTGAAAAAAGCCGTGACCGCTCCTGAAAAGCGGTGGAACGGATTGTAGACAAACGCCGCCCGGGCTCATGCCGCAGGCGGCGTTTGTCTACAATCCGCCCCGCCCGCGCCTCAGGCGGGTTTCCGTTCCCGGCGGGCGGAGACGCCCTCTTCGGTAATATGGTAAAACACAGCCCTTTTTTTTCAGACATTCTGGAACTTTTCGCGGAATGTCAAGTAAATTTCTTGACAGATGCACCCCGAAAGTAATACAATTATTTCACTGATGCGTCATGATACGCATCTGTTTTTACCCGTATGATTTTCCGGCTTAAATTGCCGTATTGGCAAAATTGATGAAGGAGGTGCCGGCATTTGCAGGTAGATTTGATTTTCTGCATCCTCATTGCGGTTGTTTGCGCGGCCGTAGCGGGTGTTTTCTGTTTTTTCCTGGGCGTGGAACACCGCAAGAAGACCGCTGAATATACCATCGGTTCCGCGGAACAGGAAGCCAAGCGAATCGTAAACGACGCGATCAAAACGGGAGAAGCGAAAAAAAAGGAAGCGATCCTGGAGGGGAAAGACGAAATCCACCGCCAGCGAACCGAGTCCGAAAGGGAACTGAACGAGCGCAGAAAGGAAGTTCAGCGGCAGGAACGCCGCATCCAGCAGAAAGAGGAAACGCTGGACAAAAAAATGGAAGGGCTCGAAGCCAAGGAGGAAATTCTCAACAACAAAAACAAACAGGCGGAGGACCGCCTGGGTGAGGCGGACGCGCTGAAAAAGAGCCAGTTCGACGTGCTGGAGCGCATTTCGGGCTTCACCATGGAACAGGCGAAGGAATATCTGCTCAATAACCTTGACAACGAGCTGACGCACGAAAAGGCCGTCAAGCTGATGGAATACGAGCAGCAGACGCGGGAGGAAGCCGACAAAACGGCACGGGAGATCATCTCCACCGCCATCCAGCGCTGTGCCGCGGACCATGTGGCGGAGGCGACGATCTCCGTCGTGCCGCTGCCGAACGACGAAATGAAGGGCCGCATCATCGGCCGCGAGGGCCGCAACATCCGCGCGATCGAGACGATGACGGGCGTGGACCTGATCATCGACGACACGCCGGAAGCCATCACCCTTTCCTGCTTCGAGCCGGTGCGCCGCGAAGTCGCCCGCATCGCGCTGGAACGCCTGATCGCCGACGGTCGGATCCATCCCGCCCGCATCGAGGAATCCATCGAAAAGGCACGCCGCGAGGTGGACGCCACCATCAAGCAGGAGGGCGACCGCGCCGCGCTGGAAGCCGGCGTAAACGGCCTGCACCCCGAGCTGATCAAGCTGCTCGGCAGGCTGCACTACCGCACCAGCTACGGCCAGAACGTTCTGGACCATTCGCTGGAGGTCTCTTACCTGGCCGGCATGATGGCCTCGGAGCTCGGCATCGACCCGACCATCGCCCGCAGGGCGGGGCTGCTGCACGACATCGGCAAGGCCCTCGACCACGAGATCGAGGGCTCGCACGTCGACATCGGCGTGGAGTACGCCCGCAAGTATAAGGAAAGCGAAGCCGTCATCCACGCCATCCACGCGCACCACGGCGACGTGGAGGCCAAAACCGTCGCCGCCTGCCTGGTGCAGGCCGCCGACGCCATCAGCGCGGCCAGGCCGGGAGCCCGCCGCGAGAATGTGGAGAACTACATCAAGCGTCTGGAAAAGCTGGAGGAGGTCGCTTCCTCGTTCGAAGGCGTCGAGCGCAGCTACGCCATTCAGGCCGGACGCGAGATCCGCATTATGGTTAAACCCGAGGTCATCAGCGACGACGAGATGGTGCTTCTTGCGCAGAAAATCTGCAAAAAAATCGAGAGCGACCTGGAGTATCCCGGACAGATCAAAGTCAATATCATCCGCGAGAGCCGCGCGATCGAATACGCGAAGTAAGTGCGGGGGGACAGGAAGCTGTTCCCCCCTTTCATTTGGAAAGGAGCCCGCCGTGAATATTCTGGCAATCGGCGACGTGGTCGGCAGCATCGGCTGCCGTTTCCTGCGCAGCCATCTGCCCTCGCTGAAAAAGATGAAGGGCGTCGACCTCGTGATCGCCAACGGGGAAAATTCCGCCGACGGCAACGGCCTGACGCCCAGTTCCGTCCGTTACCTGCTGGACAGCGGCGTCGACGTCGTCACCTCCGGGAACCACAGCTTCCGCCGCAGGGAAAGCTACGACACCTACGACACCTGCGAGTTCCTGCTGCGGCCGGCGAACTTCCCCGCGGCGGCGCCCGGCCGCGGCTTCTGCGTCGTAGACATGGGCCGCGTGCAGGTGGGCGTCGTCAACCTGATGGGCGTCGTGTATATGGAGAGCCTGGAGTCCCCCTTCGACTGCGCGGACCGCATCCTCGCGCAGGGAATGCCGAAAATCACCGTCGTGGATTTCCACGCGGAGGCGACGGGGGAAAAGCGCTCGCTTTTCTGGTACCTGGACGGGCGCGTCTCGGCCGTGTTCGGCACGCACACCCACGTGCAGACGGCGGACGAATGCGTGCTGCCCAACGGCACCGGCTGCATCACGGACCTCGGCATGACCGGGCCGGTGAATTCGGTGCTCGGCGTAAAGCCGGAGCTCGTCATCCAGAAAATGCGGACAAAGATGCCGGTTCGTTTCGACCTCGCCGCCGGCGGCCCCTGCTGCATCGGCGGCGCGCTGTTCCAGATCGACGACGCCACCGGAAAAGCCCTTTCCGCGGAGCGCCTGTATATCACCTGAATTCCCGCGCGCAGCCGGCCCGGACGGGAAATTCATCCAGCCGGAATCCCCCGTTTCCCCGGCGTCCGCCGGGCTTATTTTACGATTGAATCAATACGCCCGGTATGGTATAATACGAAATAATAAGGCAGAATACAAAAGATGAAAACTACCCGCCTGATGAGGCTGTTTCTTCATTCTAAGGGAGTGCTGACAAGTGATTAACGGAACCGATCTGAAAACGGCGATTATTTCAGGAGCCAACAATGTGATGAAGCACCGCACGGAGATCGACGACATGAATATCTTCCCCGTTCCGGACGGCGACACCGGTACGAATATGTCGATGACCATCGGCTCCGCGCTGCGCGAGCTGGAAAAATCGGACACTTCCTCCGCCGGAGAAACGGCGCATATCACCGCCAGCGCGATGCTGCGCGGCGCGCGCGGCAACTCCGGCGTCATCCTCTCGATCCTTTTCCGCGGCTTCTCCAAGGGACTGGAGGGAAAGGAAGCGGCTTCCGGCGAAGACCTCATCAACGCGCTGGCCATCGGCGTGGATGGGGCCTACAAGGCCGTGATGAAACCGACGGAGGGCACCATCCTCACCGTGGCCCGCATGGGGTGCGAGGCCGGCCGGAACGCCCTCGGCGACGGCGTGGAGCCCGCCGCGGTGTGGGAGGCCGTCTGCGGCGGGGCCGAGAAAGCGCTGCAGCAGACGCCGGAGCTTCTGCCCGTCCTGAAGCGCGCCGGCGTCGTGGACGCGGGCGGCAAAGGGCTCTGCCTCATCTTCGAGGGCATGCTGAGCGTCCTGCGCGACGGCGTTGCCGTCCAGGAGGAAAAATCCCCCGAGAAAAAGGAAACCGAAACGGAGGACTTCTTCCGCAATGCCGCCGCCGAATTCGACCAGGAGATCCACTTCGCCTACTGCACGGAGTTCATCGTCGGCAGGGACGCGGACTGCAAGAAAGACCCCGCCGAGCTGCGCGCTTACCTCGAGGGCATCGGCGACTGCGTGCTTGTGGCGGACGACGACGAGATCATCAAGGTCCACGTGCATACGAACAACCCCGGCAACGCGCTGCAGGCCGCGCTGGCGTTCGGCCAGCTCCTGACCGTGAAGATCGACAACATGAAGGAGCAGCACCGCAAAAACGCGGAAGCCGAGCAGGCGAAAAAGGCGGAGAAACCCGCTCCCCCGGAGCCTGCGGAACCGACGGGCGACGTCGGATTCGTCGCCGTGGCGGCCGGGCCCGGCCTGAAAACCCTTTTTACGGACCTCGGGTGCGCGCAGGTCGTCAGCGGCGGGCAGACGATGAACCCCAGCACGCAGGAAATCGTTGCCTCCGTGCTGGCAACGCCGGCGAAAACCGTCGTCGTGCTGCCGAACAACAAAAACATCATCCTCGCCGCGGAGCAGGCCGTGCCGCTCGTCACCGACAGGAAGGTCGTCGTGCTCCCCACCCGGACCATCCCCGAGGGGCTTTCCGCCATGCTTGCCTACAAGCCGGAGATTTCCGTCGAGGAAAACACGGTCGCCATGATGGAAGCCGCCTCCTCCGTGAACACCGGCACCGTCACTTACGCCGCGCGGGACTCCGAATTCGGCGGGCGCAGGATCCGCAAAAACGACATCATGGGGCTGGTGAACGGGAAGCTGGAGATTGTGGAGCGTTCCCGCGACATCAGCCGCGTCTGCGTGCGCCTCGTGCGCATGATGGCAAGCCGCACCACGTCGTTCGTCACGATCATCTACGGCGACGGCGTGAGCGAAAAGGAAGCAAACAACGTGACGAACCAGGTCAAGGCAAAGCTCGGCAGCGACATCGAGGTCACGCTTGTCTGCGGCGGGCAGCCGGTTTACTACTATATCATCTCCGTCGAGTGACCGGCCCCGAGAGAGGAAGCCATGGCCAGTCTTTTTCGTGAGGAAATCCAATCGATCAAAGGCGTCGGCAGGCAGCGCGCCCGGCTTTTCCAGAAGCTCGGCGTTCCGTCTGTCGGCGCTTTGCTTCGCTTTTACCCGCGCGCCTACGAAGACCTCTCCCATCCCGTGCCGATCCGCTCCGCTCCGCTGGACGAACCGTGCGCCGTGCGCGCCACGGTGACGCAGAGCCCGGCCGGCGTGCGCGTCCGGGGCGGCATGACGGTCTATAAGGGCCGCGCCGACGACGGGGAAAGCAGCTTCGAGCTCACTTTTTTCAACAACCCTTATGTGGCGAAGCTGCTGAAGGAAGGGGAAACCTACCTTTTTTACGGAAAGGTCACGGCGGATTTCCTGCGGCGCGGCATGACGGTGCCGGAATTCTTCCCGGCGGGCGCCTGCCCCCCCATCCGCCCCGTCTACCGCCAGACGGAGGGCCTGACCAGCCGGGCGATCGGCAGCGCGGTCAAAGAAGCCCTGCGCCGCCTGCCGGAGGAGGTCAGGGACCCCCTGCCGCCCGGTCTGCGCGCCGGGGCTTCGCTGTGCGGCCTGCGGGAAGCGCTGGAGAACATCCATTTCCCTCCGGACATGGAAGCCGCGGCCCGCGCACGGCGCAGGCTGATCTTCGAGGAACTGCTCGTGCTGCAGCTCGGCCTTTCCGGCCTGCGGAACAGGAACGTGCGGGAAAGCCGTTACCGCTTTTCGCGCGACTGTACGGAGGAGTTCTTTTCCCTGCTGCCCTACCGGCCGACCGGGGCGCAGCGGCGTTCCGTGAAGGAGGCGATGGGCGACCTGGCCAGCGGCCGCGCGATGAACCGCCTGGTACAGGGCGACGTCGGCTCCGGAAAAACAGCCGTGGCGGCGGCTCTCTGTTATTGCGCGGCCAAAAACGGGTTTCAGGCCGCGCTGATGGCCCCCACGGAGATCCTGGCGCAGCAGCACTACGAGTCCCTGCGCGCGATTTTCGAGCCGGCAGGCATCCGCACGGCCCTTCTGACGGGGTCGGCGCCGGCCGCCCGGAAAAAAGAGATCCTCGGCGGATTGGCGGACGGCAGCGTCGGCCTCGCCGTCGGCACGCACGCGCTGTTCTCGAAGGGCGTGGAGTTCCGCCGCCTCGCGCTCGTCGTGACCGACGAGCAGCACCGCTTCGGCGTCACGCAGAGGGCCGCGCTCGCCGCCAAGGGCGACGGCCCCCATCTGCTCGTGATGAGCGCCACGCCGATCCCCCGCACGCTCGCGCTGATGATCTACGGCGATCTGGACCTTTCCGTCCTGGACGAACTGCCGCCCGGGCGCCGGCAGATCAAGACCTACGCGGTTTCTTCCAGCCTGCGGCCGCGTATTTTCCGCTTCCTGAAAAATCAGATTGCCGCCGGCAGGCAGTGCTACATCATCTGTCCCACCATCGACGGAGACCAAAACGGCATGGCGAGCGTGACGCAGTACGCGCAGAAGCTGCGCGCCAAATGGCTGCCCGGCTGCTCCGCCGCGGTCCTGCACGGACGCATGAAGGGCGCGGAAAAAGAGGAGGCCATGCGCCGCTTCGCCGCGGGCGAGACGAGCGTGCTCGTCTCCACCACCGTGGTGGAGGTCGGCGTGGACGTGCCGAACGCGACCGTCATGATGGTGGAGAACGCGGAGCGGTACGGCCTTTCGCAGCTGCATCAGCTCCGCGGCCGCGTGGGGCGCGGCAGCTGCCAGTCTTACTGCATCCTTCTTTCCGACGCGCGGAGCGAAACGTCGCGGGCGCGCCTGAAGATCATGTGCGGCACGAACGACGGCTTCCGGATCGCGGACGAAGACCTGCGGCTGCGCGGCCCCGGCGATTTCTTCGGGAACCGGCAGCACGGGCTGCCCGCGCTGAAAATCGCCGACATGGCGACGGACATGGACTGCCTGCGCGAGGCGCAGGACGCCGCCAAGGCCATCGCGGCGCGGGACCCCGCGCTCGAGCTGCCGGAGCACCGCGGCCTGCGCGCCGAAGTGCGGCAGCTTTTTGCCCGCACCGACTACTCCCCGTGAACGGCGTCCGCCGCCCTTCCGCCGGAAAATCGTGGGATGCAACCGCCGGTTGCGGGATTTTCAAGGCGAATTGGTGGTTCGCAACCGCAACTTCCGCTATCCTTGTATCCGCAGGCAGGCAGAGCCGGGAAAACATCCGGCGGTCAAAGTATGAATGGGGGATTCTTATGATTCTTGCAGAAAAGATCCAGTCCCTGCGGAAGAAAAACGGCTGGTCCCAGGAAGATCTGGCGGAAAAGCTCAACGTTTCCCGGCAGTCCGTCTCAAAATGGGAAAGCGCCGCCAGTATCCCGGATATCAACAAGATTCTGGAGCTTGCAAAGCTCTTCGGCGTCACGACGGATTACCTGCTGAAGGACAGCATGGAGCAAACGGAGTACACGGAAACGACGGAGGACGAGGCGCAAAACCGCCGTTTCGTTTCGCTGCCGGAGGCGAACGACTTCCTGAAAAGCAAGGCGGAGGAAGGCCGGCTGGTCGGTCTCGGCGCGCTGCTGTGCACTTTCTCCCCCGTGCCGCTGATCTTCCTGAGCGGCCTCGCGATGCCGGAGCCGCCGTGGGCAAACGGCGTGACGGAAAGCGCGGCGGAGGGCGTCGGCGTAACGGTGCTGCTCCTGATCGTCGCGGCGGGGATCGTGCTGTTCCTCTACGCCGGAGCGCGCGCAAAGCGGTT
>DHAI01000110.1:18915-19197 GCA_002397355.1 Ruminococcaceae bacterium UBA4958
CGGCTCTTCCGACGCGGCGGACACCATGCTGACCGCGCTCCTGCTCGCGCTCGTCGCGGCCGCGGTCTACCTCTTCGCGTCTTCGGGAACGGAGAAGAGCGGCTTCGATCTGCTGCTGCGCGAGGGCGACTTCGAGGGGATGAACACCGAGAGCCGCCGGCGCATCGACAGATTCGCAGGCATCTACTGGCCGGCCGTCACCGCCGCCTACCTCGGCTGCAGCTTCCTCTCCCGCAGATGGGACTCCACATGGCTGATCTGGCCGGTCGCCGCGCTGGCCTT
>DHAI01000110.1:19379-22517 GCA_002397355.1 Ruminococcaceae bacterium UBA4958
CTTACCTCCCGAACAGGCGCCTTCTGGGCGGAAGATCCTCGACGGGCACTACGCCGCTGAAAACGGCGTAGTTTTTATATGTAATCTTCCGGTCGATATGCTCCGCGCCGAAAAACCACTTCCGGTACTTCACCCGCTCCATGACCTGGCCGAGATAGGCGTCGAGCGGATTCTTTTTTCCGATGCGCGCGCCGCCGGAAAAGACGTCCGCCTTCGGCGGCGGCTCGTGGGTGAAAATATAATCCACCGAGAAACCGTGCGCCTGAAGATTGCCGACGCCCTCGCGCATCTCGTCGATGCTCG
The DNA here is from genome assembly GCA_002397355.1 of Ruminococcaceae bacterium UBA4958. GTDB lineage: Bacteria > Bacillota > Clostridia > Oscillospirales > Acutalibacteraceae > Thermocaproicibacter. The sequence continues at coordinate 19,683 of DHAI01000110.1, forward strand.
GCATCTCGCACGGCCACCACTTCCCCGCCTGGATGCGGATCCGCTTTTCGCCGCTTTCCCCGCCGCCGAAGGTGAAAAGCGTCTTGCCCTCGAGCGCAAACACCTGGCCGCGCATCAGATGGTACAAACCGCCGCAGATATGGTGCACCCTGCCGCCGTTCCACTCCTCCGCCGGATACGCGTTGAGCAGGTCGAAATTTTCGTGCGCGCCGTCCAGGAAAAGGACGCCGTACTTCAGGCGGCCGATCTTTTCCAGATTTTTCTTCTCCTCGTCCCCGCCGTCCCACAAAAAGCCGAAATCCCCGCAGATAATCAGCGTGTCGCCCTTTCTCAGGCGGCGCAGTTCCGGGGCGTGAAAGCGCTCCATCTGCCCGTGGGTGTCCCCGGTAACATAGATCACGTCAGGATTCCTCCAGCCCCGGCGCCGGTCCGGAGACCGGCCGGGAAATTGTTTCCGATGCGCCACTTTATCTTTTTCCGGATTGCTGGTATACTGAAAGAAAGCGGCGAATCGCCGTGCTAATCATATCACATCGGAGGAAAAATATCCATGAAAAAAAGGTTCCCGGCCCTCCTCGCAGCTCTTGTCGTGTTTGTCTCCGCATTCACGCCCTGCCGGGCGCGGGCCGCGGTCTTTCATATCAACCGCACTATAACCAGCAGCGCGGCGGAGCTTGTGAATCTCGACACCGGCGCGGTGGTATACGAAAAGAATCCGAACGAAAAGCACGAGCCGGCCTCCACCACGAAAATCATGACGTACATCGTCGTGGCGGAGCATGTCAAGGATCTGCAGGGCACGCGGGTCACGATCAAGCAGAGCGTGCTCGACCAGCTGCTCGGCACCGGGAGCTCGATGTCCGGCATCGAGGGGGGCGACGTCGCCACAATCTACCAGCTGCTGAACTGCATGATGGTCCCCTCCGGCAACGACGCGGCGCTTGTGCTCGCCGACTATGTGGGCGGCGGAAACGTCGGGAAATTCGTCGAGATGATGAACGCAAAGGCAAAAGAACTCGGCTGCGCCAACACGCATTTCACCAATCCGCACGGCCTCCACGACGCGAACCATTACACCACGGCGGCCGATCTCGCGAAGATCTCCCATTACGCGATGTCTTTGCCGTTTTTCATGGACATCTGCTCGCAGACCGGCTATGACTACAAGCCGCTGGGCGGACCGCGCGCCGGAAAATCGATCCCGCTCTACACCACGAACCTGATGATGCTCAGCAACGACGCGGACTATTACTATAAATACGCAAAGGGGATCAAAACGGGGCACACGGACGAATCCGGATATTGCCTTGTCTCTTCGGCCTCCGCCGACGGGTACAGCTACCTGAGCGTGGTGCTCGGCGCGCCCTCCGTCGACCAAAACGGCAACGAGATCGACACGCACCAGGAAATGCTGGACACGGCGAGCCTTTTCCGCTGGGCCCTGACGTCCCTGAAGCTGAAGGAGGTCGTGAGCGCCAACGACACGCTCGGCGAGATCGACCTGAAATACGCCTGGAACAAGGATAAACTCCAGCTGCGCGCGGAGAAAAGCTGCTCCGCCATTCTGCCGGAGGATGTCTCCACCAGCAGCGTGATCGTGACGAAGAATGTGCCGAAGTCCATCGAGGCCCCGGTGCGCAAAGGCCAGGTCGTCGGCACGGCGACGGTGAGCTACGCCAATGAAAAGCTTGCGACGGTGAATCTCGTCGCGGCGGAATCGGTGGAGCGCAGCGAGCTGCTGCACACGACGGACACGGTGAAAAGCGTGCTGACCTCCAAATGGTTCCTCATCATCGTGGCGGTCATCATCCTGCTGGTCATCGTCTATATCATCCTCGCCATCATCTACAACCGCAAGCGCAGGAACCTGCGCAGGGTGAAGCGCTACCGCAAAATGTGACGCCGCCCGGCATGGCCGCCCGCCTTTCTCCCCTGCCGGAGAAAAGCGTCATATCATATATGAATGGGGGGTATCTGATGAAAAAGAAAACGCTCGTCCTCTTCCTTTCGGTTCTCGCCTGCGCGGCGGTCGCGCTGCCCATCCTGCTGCGGAGCCGGGCAAAAGGCTTTTCCTCTTCCATGGCGGTCGGGTGCTCCGCAGCCGGCTACTCCCAGCAGGCGGGCACCGGCTACCTGACGCTGGTTCTCGGAGGAAACGAGGAACAGCGCACGGTGGCGCTGAAGGTAACGGACCAGAAATTGCAGGAGAAGCTGAGAGCGAACGACGTGCGAAAAATAATCGGCGCGCTTATATTCATGGACGTCCCCGCGGAAGTGGCGAAAGCAAACGGCCTGCTCCGGGATAAAACGGACGCTTTCGATCTGCTGCTGACGCAAAGCAAGTACGACGAGTACGTCCATGTGGCAGATGTATCTTACGAATAAAAAATAGCGTGAAAAGGCCGCCGCGCTCCGGTTTCCCGGAATGCGGCGGCCTTTCTGAACACGGTTGGAATTCGAATTACTTCAGTTCGACCTCTGCGCCGGCCTTCGTGAGCTTTTCCTTCATGGCTTCCGCATCGGCCTTCGGGACGCCTTCCTTGATGGCCTTCGGCGCCGCGTCGACGAGATCCTTGGACTCCTTCAGGCCGAGGCCCGTGATCTCGCGGACGGCCTTGATGACCTGGATCTTCTGCTGGCCGATCGCCTTCAGGACGACATCGAAGTTGGTCTTTTCCTCTGCGGCGGGAGCAGCGGCGGCGGGAGCGGCGGCAACGGCCACAGGAGCGGCGGCGGACACGCCGAATTCATCCTCCAGAGCCTTCACGAGCTCGGAGAGCTCCAGCACGGAAAGGGCTTTTACATCTTCAACCAGCTTTGCAACTTTATCGGACA
>DHAI01000110.1:22630-23734 GCA_002397355.1 Ruminococcaceae bacterium UBA4958
CAGCTTTGCAACTTTATCGGACATAATTGACATACCTCCATTATTTGAATTAAGGAATCGGAAATCAGGCGGATTCCTTTTCTTTTTCCGCAATCGCGTTCAGCGCGACGACGAGGCCCTTGATCGTTCCGTTCAGAACGGTGACAAGACCGGTGACCGGGCCGTTCAGGCCGCGGACAACCTCGCTGAGGAGAACATCCTTCGGGGGAAGGGCGGCCAGCGTCTTGATCTCGTCGGCGCTTGCGGCCTTGCCGTCGATGAACCCCGCTTTGATCTTGAGCGTCTTGTCCTTTTCGGCGTATTCGTTCAGGATCTTTGCGGGAGCGACATAGTCCTCCGGATTCAGGCCGATGGCCGTGGTTCCCTCGAGGACGGCGTCCAGGCCGTCGATGCCGGCTTCCTTCAGGGCGAAGCGCAGCAGCGTGTTCTTGACAACCTTGTAGCTGCTTCCGGACTCGCGCATCTGCTTGCGCATCTTGGTGTCGGTTTCCACGGAAATTCCGCGGAAATCAACGATCACGCCGGTGCACGCGCCTTTCAGCTTCTCGGAAAGCTCGTCAACGGTCCGCTTTTTTTCTTCCAGAATTTTTTTGCTTGGCAAATGATTTCACCTCCCATGAAAAGACCTGCGCAACAGAAAAGCCTTTTCCGCTCGCCGCAGAAAAGGCTTTCAAACATCACGATCATGCCTGACGACCTTATTCTCGGCAGGCTGGAAAAATCCATTGTGCGGAAAGCACCTGCTGTCTTGGAATAAAGAACAGGAATATTGTTTTTACGGTTTCCAATATATCACAAACCGGGGCGCTTGTCAACTCAGGCGCCGAACCTGTTCGGATTGATGCGGACGCCGGGGCCCATGGTGGACGCGACGACGCAGGAACGGATATACTGGCCTTTCGAGGAGGCCGGCTTCGCCTTCACGATGGCGCCGAGCAGGGCGTCGAAATTCTCGGTCAGCTTTTCCTGGCCGAAGGAAACCTTGCCGATCACGCAGTGGATGATGTTGGACTTGTCGAGGCGGTACTCGATCTTGCCGGCTTTGGCCTCCTTGATGGCCTTATCGACGTCGCGGGTAACGGTGCCGGCCTTCGGGTTCGGCAT
>DHAI01000110.1:23873-26966 GCA_002397355.1 Ruminococcaceae bacterium UBA4958
GTGCCGGCCTTCGGGTTCGGCATCAGCCCGCGGGGGCCGAGGATCTTGCCGAGACGGCCGACCACGCCCATCATGTCCGGCGTGGTGACGACGATGTCGAAATCCAGCCAGCCCTCGTTCTGGATCTTCTGGGCCATATCCTCGGCGCCGACATAATCCGCTCCGGCGGCTTCCGCCTTTTGGGCGGCGTCGCCCTTGCAGATGGCAAGCACGCGGACCTTTTTGCCCGTGCCGTTCGGCAGGACGATGGCGCCGCGGACCTGCTGGTCGGCGTGGCGGCTGTCGACGCCGAGCTTCAGATGGATTTCGACGCTCTCGTCGAATTTCTTCGTGCCGGTTTTTACGCAGAGGCCGAGCGCTTCCGCCGGCTCGTAGAATTTGGAATGATCGATCAGCTTTGCGCCGTCGACGTATTTTTTACCGTGTTTCATAGGTTTTCCTCCCTGTCAAGTGGTAAAATCGGATTTCAAAGTTCCTCCCACCGGGACAAGAGAATCAGCGCGCCAAAGCGCGGGATTCCCGCGTCAGTCGGCGACTTCGACACCCATGCTGCGCGCTGTTCCGGCGACCATTTTCATGGCTGTTTCCACGGAAGCCGCGTTCAGGTCTGGCATCTTCGTCTCCGCGATCTTTTTAATCTGCTCGCGGGTGATCTTCGCGACCTTGGTCTTGTTCGGTTCGCCGGAAGCCTTTTCGATCCCGCAGGCCTTCTTGATGAGGACCGCCGCGGGCGGAGTCTTGGTGATAAACGTGAAGGAACGGTCGGCGTACACCGTGATGATGACCGGAATGATCATGCCGGCCTGCGACTTGGTGCGCTCGTTGAATTCCTTTGTGAAAGCCATGATGTTGACGCCGTGCTGGCCGAGGGCGGGGCCTACCGGCGGCGCCGGCGTCGCTTTCCCGGCTGGTATCTGAAGCTTGATCAAAGCTGTAACCTTTTGTGCCATTTTTTACTGCACCTCCAAAATTCGTGGTTGATGGCGGAGCGAAGAAAATTTCCGCTCCTCCCACAGGGACAAGAGTCCCTCCCAACAAGCGGGTTTCCCCGCCGTTTCCCGAAAAGTCATTCGATCGCTTCGGCCTGGCTGAGTTCCAGTTCCACCGGCGTTTCGCGCCCGAACATGGAAACCGTCACGCGCACGCGGTTCTGCTCTTTGTCCACCGATTCGACGACGCCCACGAAACCCTCCAGCGGCCCTCCGATGATCTTGACGGAATCCCCGACTCCGTAGGAAACTTCCACCTCGTGCTTCTCCACGCCGAGCCGCGCCACTTCCTCGTCGGCCAGCGGGATCGGCTTGGAAGACGGGCCGACAAAGCCGGTGCAGCCGCGGATGTTGCGCACAACATACCACGACTCGTCGGTGAGGATCATCTTTACCAGCACGTAGCCGGGAAAGAGCTTTCTCTCCACCTCGCGCTGTTTTTCGTCCTTGATCTCCGTCACGGTCTCGGTCGGGACGAGCACCTGCTGGATGAGATCCTTCAACTGCCGGTTCTCCACCGTTTTCTCAAGATTGGAGGCAACCTTGTTTTCATACCCGGAATAGGTATGCACAACATACCATTTTGCTTCTTCAGGCAACGAAAACCCCTCCGTTAAACTCAAAAATCATTCAAAAATTATTTCGCCACGTTCATGATGAGCCCGAGCAGGTTCACCAGCAGCGCATCCAGACCGAAAACGAACAGACCGACGACGAGGATGGTGACGAGGACGACGCCCGTGTTGCGGAAGACCGTCTTGGGTTCGGGCCAGACCATTTTTTTGATTTCGCTTTTCGTTTCACGGAAAAACTTTGTAACGCTGTTACCGGCTCTGACAAAAAAATTCTCTTTCTGAACCTTTTCCTTCGTCTTTTCGGCATGATCAGCCATAAAGCTTTTTCCCTCCGTCCGGTTTACTTCGTCTCGCGGTGAAGCGTGTGCTTTTTGCAGAATCTGCAGTACTTCTTCATCTCGAGCCTGTCCGGGTCATTCTTTTTATTCTTCATCGTGTCATAGTTTCGGCGTTTGCACTCCGTGCAGGCCAAGGTAACTTTTACTCTCATAACGGCACCTCCCGCTTTACGGTAATTTATTCGGCCCTATCCGGGCCGTGGCCTCCCTCACGAAAAACAGGGGCAAAAAAATAAGCCCCATTCCCGAGGTATCTTTATCATATCACGGGAACGGGTGCTTGTCAAGCAATTTTTGAAAAGCGGCCTGCCGGCGGCTACTTTCTGCCCTTGCCGTCCATCTCGTTCAGGGTTTCCGCCATGATCCGGGTGCGTTTCTTCACCTTTTCCGGCTTGACCTTTTTCCCCTTCATCCTGAGGGCGGCCCGGTGGCCCTTGGCCAGATCCTCGGTGAAAGACGGCTTCAGATTCTCGACGGCCTTTTCGCTCAGGCCGTTCAGGATCACGATGGTGATGATGGAGCGGACGTCCAGATCGCCGTTCTTGTAAAGGTCGCTCAGAAGGCCGCCGCAGCGGGAAACGGCGTCGCCGTCCCCGCCCGCCGCGCACAGGGCTTCGATTTTCGGCAGCAGCTTGCCGCGGGCGAAAGTGACGGCGCGCACGGCTCCGTACGCGTCGCGCTCCCCGTTCAGCTCGTCCTTCAGCTCCGGGAAAATGCCGACGAAACGGTTGAAAAAGAAAACCGGATCGACGTTGTCGTCGTCGTCCTTGCGGCGCTTCTTCTTGCTGCGCGCGATCGCCCTCTGCTTGGGGCCGCGGATCGTATCCAGGAAGTCGCCCGCGATGTCGTTCGCCTGCTCGGCGGTGTCGGTCTCCGGGTCGAAAAGCCAGGCGGATATGACCTTCCATTTTCCGGCCTGGCCGCCGTTGGCCGCGTCGCAGGTGCGAAGCTCGAACTGTTTTTTCTTCTCAATGTAAAAGACGCCGTAGGCGGTCGTTTCCCCCGCAAACACGGCGGAGACGACGCCTTCCGTCGGGTCCCCCACTTTGGCCGGCTCGTACCCCGTCTCCCGGAGAGCCGCGCCCACCCGGTCCGCAACCAGGCCGAACGTTTTCTTGTCCAATTGAAAAATCACTCCCGTATCGGAATTCCAGCCGGGCATGCCGCGGCCGGGACCAAGTTTCTGCCAGT
>DHAI01000110.1:27190-46293 GCA_002397355.1 Ruminococcaceae bacterium UBA4958
CGCGTTGTGGTATGATAATGAGTGTCTGTAAGGTTGCGAAGAACCCGTCGGCAAGCCTATTTTTCAACCGGCAAAGCTCTTGCCGGATACGCTGGAGGAAGCTTTACGATGCAAAAGAAAAGAATCGCCGTCCTGTTCGGCGGAGTATCCGCCGAACACGAGGTCTCGCGCGTTTCCGCTTATTCCGTTATGAAAAACCTGCCGGAAGACAAGTACGAGGTCGTCCCGGTGGGCATCACGAAAGACGGGCGCTGGTATCTCTACACCGGCCCCGTCGAAAAGATCCCCACGGGCGAGTGGGAGACGAGCGGCGACGCCGTCCCCGCGTTCGTGTGCCCGGACCGGAGCGTCGGCGGCATTGTCGCGCTGGCGCCCGCGGGCGCGCGGACCGTGAAAGTGGACTGCGTGTTCCCCGTGCTGCACGGGAGGAACGGAGAAGACGGCACGGTGCAGGGGCTGCTGGAGCTGAGCGGCCTGCCGTTCGTCGGCTGCGGCACCCTGGCCTCCGCCGTCTGCATGGATAAGGCCGTCACCCATTCCCTGCTTTCCAACGCAGGCATTCCCAGCGCAAGGTACCTGTGGTTCTTCCGCTCCAACTACGCGGGGGAAGGCATCCGGAAAATCCGCACGAAAATCGCGGCTCGGCTCGGCTACCCGGTATTCGTGAAGCCGGCGAACTCCGGCTCTTCCGTCGGCGTGACGAAAGCGGGCTCGGAGCAGGAGCTCGACGCCGCCGTGGCGGCCGCCGCCGCGGAAAGCGACAAGATCCTCGTGGAGGAGGCGGTCGCCGGCCAGGAAGTGGAATGCGCCGTGCTCGGCAACCGCCGGCCGGAAGCCGCCGGCCCCGTGGGCGAGATCGTCGCCTCCGCCGCTTTCTACGATTACGACGACAAATACAAGTCCGGGAAATCGAAGCTGAACATTCCCGCCCATCTGGACCCGGCCGTGGCGGAGGAGATCCGCTCCGTCGCCGTGCGCGCTTTCCGCACGCTCGGCTGCCGCGGCTTCGCGCGCGTGGATTTTTTCGTGCGGAACGGCAAAGAGGTCCTTCTGAACGAGTTGAACACCATCCCGGGCTTTACGCCCATCAGCATGTTCCCGAAGCTCTGGGAGGCGTCCGGCGTCTCTTACGGCGAGCTTCTCGACAGGCTGGTCTGCCTTTCCTTTGACGACGATGCAAAAGACTATAAAAGATAAGAAGACGACAGCGCGGCGTTACCCGCCGCGGCGCAGGACAGCCGTGCATGCCACGGCGCGCAGGATCGGCCGGGCGGTGAACGCCGACCCCGTTTCCCTGCTCTCCATCCGGGAGAAAAACATGAAGGAAAACTTTCTCATCTCCATCAGGGGCCGCCAGCAGGTCGACGGCGAATCCGGCGAAATCGAGCTGACCACGCTCGGCTCCTATATGAAGCGCGGCGGCAGCCGGTACATCGTCTATCAGGACTACGCTTCGGAAGAGGACCGGACGCCGCGCACGTCCATCCTGAAGGTGGAGGGCGCCTCCCGCCTGACGCTGATGCGAAAGGGCGGCGACAACACCCGCCTGATCCTGGAAAACGGCAAGCGCCACCTCTGCCAGTACGACACCGGCTTCGGCAGCATGACCGTCGGCGTCTTCACCAGCCGGCTCGACTCGAAGCTGAACGACGAGGGCGGCAGCCTGAACATCAGCTACACGCTGGATATCGATTCCGCGCTTTCCAGTTTAAATGAATTATTCATTACCGTTAAGGAGGCAAAAAACAGCGATGTCTAAAATCGAACTGCAGGCAACCGAAAATCTGAAAGGCGCGATCGCCGGCGCTTTCCATCAGTGCATGGAAACCGGAGCGCTCCCCAGGGCCGAGATTCCCGACTTCACGGTGGAAACCCCCACGGACAGCACCCATGGCGACCGGGCCTCCAACGCGGCGATGGTCGGCGCAAAAGCCTTCCGCATGCCGCCGCGCAAGATCGCCGAGGCGATTCAGAAGAACGTCGACCTGAGCGGCACCTATTTCGACCGCTGCGAGATCGCCGGGCCGGGCTTCCTGAACTTCTTTTTCAGCCGCAGGTTTTACGGCGACGTGATCAAGGAGATCCTCCGGGCGGGGCCGGAATACGGCCGCAGCGATTTCGGCAAAAAGGAAAAGGTGATGGTGGAGTTCGTCTCCGCCAACCCGACCGGGCCGATGCACATGGGCAACGCGCGCGGCGGCGCCCTCGGCGACTGCCTCGCCTCCGTGCTGGACGCGGCCGGCTACCAGGCCTACCGCGAGTTCTATATCAACGACTACGGCGCGCAGATCGAGAAATTCGGCCGTTCGCTCGGCGCGCGCTATATCCAGCTTTACAAGGGAGAGGACGCGGTGGAGTTCCCCGAGGACGGCTACCACGGCGACGACATCAGGGAGCGCGCGAAGGGATTTGCGGACATCCACGGCGACAAGTACCTGAACGTTCCGGCTGAAGAGCGCGACCAGGCGCTGATCGACTACGCCCTCCCGAAAAACATCGAAAAGATGCGCGCGGACCTCGAAAAATACCGCATCGTCTACGACAAATGGTTCGCCGAAAGCACGCTGCACAAGGACGGGGAGCTGGAGGAAGCCATCCAGCGCCTGACGGACCGCGGCATGACCTATCAGAAGGACGGGGCTCTGTGGTACAAAGCCACGGCGATCGGCGGCGAAAAAGACGAAGTGCTGGTCCGCCAGGACGGAACCTCCACTTACTTCGCCGCGGACATCGCATACCACTACAATAAATTCGTCAAGCGCGGCTTCGACCGCGTCATCAACATCTGGGGCGCCGACCACCACGGCCATGTGGCGCGCATGAAGGGCGCCATGGACGCGCTCGGCATCGGCGGCAACCGCCTCGACATCATTCTGATCCAGCTGGTGCGCCTCGTGAGCGGCGGCCAAATCGTCCGCATGAGCAAGCGCACCGGCAAAATGATCCAGCTCGCCGACCTGCTGGACGAAGTCCCGGTCGACGCGGCGCGTTTCTTCTTCAATCTGCGCGAAGCCTCCTCCCAGCTCGACTTCGACATGGACCTTGCCGTCAAGCGGGACAACCAGAACCCGGTTTACTATGTGCAGTACGCCTACGCGCGCATCTGCAGCCTGCTGAAAAACCTGGCGGAGGAAGGCATCAAACCGCGCCCCTGCACGGACGAAGAGCTTGCGCTGCTGACCAGGCCGGAAGAAACGGAGCTGATCCGCCAGCTCTCCGTCTGCACCGGCGAGATCATCGCCTCCGCGCGCGACTACGACCCCGCCCGCATGATGCGCTACCTGATCGCGCTGGCAACGACGTTCCACAAATTCTATACCGCCTGCCGCGTCAAGGGCGAACGCGAAAGCCTGATGCAGGCGCGGCTGAACCTCTGCGTGGCGACTTCCATCGTGCTGAAGAACATCCTCACCATGTTTAAGATCACCGCGCCGGAGGCCATGTGAACGAAAGGATCTCGGTGCAATACAGATATGGGCTTACCCTCTGAGCTGCCTCTGCTGTTCGACGCCGGAATTTTACCGGAGCGGGGGGACACGTTTTCCTCCCGCGCAAATGAATGCAAAAAAGCCGGCGCGGACGCCGTGTGCGTTCCCGCCGCCGATACCGAATCGGTCTTTTTCCCGGAAGCGGCCTCCAACGAGGAATGCACGGCCCGCACCGCCGCGCGGGTAGCTGCCGCACGCGCCGCCGGAGCTTCCGCAACGGGCTGCGCCCTGGGGCCGACCGGGCTGCTGGTCCCCCCGTCGGGGGAAAGCGACTTCGAGGACATCTGCGCCGTCCGCCGGGGCCAGGTTTCGGCCGTGTGCGAAGCGAATGCGGATTTTCTGCTGCTGGACCGGCAGACGTCCCTCGCGAATATGCGCGCGGCGATTCTGACCGCCCGCGGGACGAATCTTCCGGTCCTCGCCTGCTGCGACCTGAGAGACGCCGCCGACAGGGACGCGCAGAGCGACTTTCTCCCGGCGCTCGTCACCTTGCAGGCGATGGGGGCCGCAGCGGTCGGCTTCCGCGGAATTCCCGGGGCGGACCTTCTTGAAACGGTCCGCGAGGCGTTCCCCTGCGCCAGCGTCCCCCTCCTCCTGATTGCGGACGCGGCGCCGGACATGACTCCCGCGCAGTACGCGGAAGCGGCGCGGCCCTTCCTGGACGCGGGCGTGCGGCTCGTCGGCTGCGGGCAGGGCGCGACGCCGCTTCATCTGCGGGCGCTGTGCGACCAGGTAAAAAAATACGGCCCTCCGGAGATTCCCGAAGGGCGGGGCGGCAACATCGCCGCAACGGAGCACGAGGTGTTCTTCCTGGGCGAAGACATCGAATTCAGCAGCCCGATCACCTGCTCCACTTCCCTCAGCGACAAGCTGATCGCGCTGGAGGACGAGCGGATTTCCGCCGCGCTGGTCAAAGTGGAAAGCGTCGACGACGCCGTTTTCCTGGGGAAGCACGGCTCCGTGGCCAGGCTCCCCATCGCCGTGCTGGCGGACAGCGCCACCATCCTGGAAGCCGCGCTCCGCTATTTTCAGGGGCGGCTGCTCGTGGATTCGCGGTCTCCGGTGGAACGCGAAGTCCTGGAACCTCTTGCATCGAAATACGGGGCGATCATTTATTGAGGTCGTCCCGCTTTTCTTTTTCCGCGTCCGGCCGCTCCCCTTTCGGCTCCTCCCAGGTGGGGAACGCGATGGCCGCCGCGCCGAGGGCAAAGCAGCAGGCGAGGCACGCCGAAAGGACGGCCCAGCGGGTGATCTCGAACGGGCCCAGCACCATGGACAGGATCATCAGCACAAAGCCGACGCCAAACAGGACATTCGCAACGACAGCATCGCTCATCGCTCTCACGTTTCCTTTCCCAACAGCAGGCCCGCGAGCGCCGCAAGCCCGTCCATCCTCAGCTCTTCGGCGCGGGCCGTGGCCGGGATCCCCGCCTTTCGGAACGCTTCCGCCACCCGCTCCTTCGGCAGGCCCAGGCCGGACGAAATGGAGTTGACGGCCATTTTCCTCCGCATGAGGAACGCCGCCTTCACCAGCCGGAAAAACGCCTTTTCGTCCGGAACCCGGACGGGCGGCTCCCGGCGCACGTCCATGCGCAGCACGGCGGAGTCCACGTCCGGCCGGGGGAAAAAGCAGCCGCGCCCCACCTCGAACAGGATCCTGGGCTCCGCGTAATACCGCACCGCGGCGCTCACCGCGCCGCACGCGCGCGTGCCCGGCTCGGCGCAGAGCCGCTGCGCGGCTTCCTTCTGCACCATCACCGTAAGGGAGGAAAACGGGATTTTTTCTTCCAGGACGCTCAGGATGACCGGCGAAGTGATATAATACGGCAGATTGGCGCATAGGATTCCATTTAGGCCGTCCAATTCCTTTCGGAGCAGTTCTTTCAGGTCGAGCTTCCTCACGTCGCCCCACACGAGCCTCACGTTGGGGCAGCCTGCCAGCGTTTCGCGCAGCACAGGCTCCAGCGCGCGGTCCAGCTCCACGGCGACGACTTTCTCCGCGCGGGCCGCGAGCTCCCTGGTGAGCACGCCCACGCCGGGGCCGATCTCCAGGACGCCCACGCCGCGCCCCGCGCCGGAAAGCTCCGCCATCCTCGGGCAGACGGACGGGTCCACGATGAAGTTCTGCCCGAGGGAACGGGAAAACCGGAAACCGTGGCGGGCAAGAACCGCCCGCACCGTGCCGAGATCTGAAAGATCCATCGATGCCGCCATCCTCCGAAATTGATGGTACTATTATAACACGGAGAACGGGAAAATTCCATTCCCGCTCCCGCATTCAGGGAAAAGGAGCTGTCAGCCCGCCATGCAGAGAACAGACAAGACCAATTATTACCTCGACATCGCCGAAACGGTGCTGGAGCGCGGCACCTGCCTGCGGCGGAACTTCGGCGCCATCATCGTGAACCACGATGAGATCGTTTCTTCCGGCTACACCGGCGCGCCGCGGGGGCGGAAAAACTGTATCGACCTCGGCTACTGCGTGCGGGAAACGCTCGGCGTGCCCCGCGGCGAACGCTACGAGCTGTGCCGCTCCGTCCACGCCGAGATGAACGCGATCATCTCGGCGTCCCGCGGCGATATGATCGGAGCGACGCTGTACCTGGTGGGCCGGGAGGCAAAAACGGGCGCGTACGTCGCCAACCCTGCGCCGTGCTCCATGTGCAAGCGCCTCATCATCAACGCGGGCATCCGCCGCGTGGTGGCGCGCACGGGAAAAGCGGCGTTTACGGTAACGGACGTAAACTCCTGGGTGGAAAACGACGACTCCCTGAGCGGGAGGTTCGGTTACTGACATCGCGCCCTGCGCTTCCGGTTGATTTTCCGTCCCATCCGGCGGGGAACCGGATTTCAATTTGAAGATTTGGAAAGTGAACGGAATGAAGAGGACAGTCTGCTACCGGGACGAATGGAACGACGATTTCTCCCCGTCGAAAGGGAAAATCAAATTGAAAAAGGTCGAGGCCGATTTCCCTTACGAGCATAAAGGCATTCTCTGGAATGCGGCGGGTTTTTTCCTTTACCGCCTGGTCGCGACGCCGCTCGTTTTTCTGTTCTGCAAGATTACATACGGTCTGCGGGTGAGGAACCGCCGGAACCTTCGGAAGCTCCGCGGCGGCTTCTTTTTGTACGCGAACCACACCAACATGCTCCTGGATTCGTTTTTCCCCACGCTGATCTCTTTTCCTCGCAGATGCAGCATCCTCACCTCGGCCGACGCGGTGTCGATCCCCGGCCTGCGGAACGTGGTGCAGATGCTGGGCGGGATCCCCCTGCCGCAGACGCCGACGGGCGGGAAAAGATTCCTCGCGTGCCTCCACGGGCGCGCCATGCGCCGCCAGGCGGTGATGGTCTATCCGGAAGCGCACGTCTGGCAGTATTACAACGGCGTCCGGCCGTTCCGGGACGGTTCCTTCGCGTACCCCGTGCGCGAGAACCTGCCGGTGGTCGGCGCGGCCGTGGTCTACCGGCCGCGGAGGTTTCTCAAAAATCTGCCTCCCCTGGCGACCGTCGTCATCGGCAAGCCGGTTTACCCGGACCGGACGGTCTCCAAAAGGGAGGCGAGGCGCAGGCTGCGCGACGAGATCTACCGCTATCTGAGCGGGACGGTGAAAAAAGAAAACAGCTTCGCATTCGTCCGATACGTCAAGGCGGCGGGGCCGGCGGAGGAAGCGCGGCAGGGGCCTTCCCGCCCGGACGCGTGACCTCGCGCTTTCTCCGTCTTTTGGTTCAGAGAAAGCTGCGCACCGCCGCGCCCATTTCCCCGCAGTCGACCTTTTTCGTCCCCTGCGTCCAGATGTCCGGCGTGCGCACGGTTTCCAGCGCCGCGGAGACGGCGTCCTCCACCGCCCTGGCGGCATCGGGCCGATCCAGCGAAAGCCGCAGCATCATGGCGCCGGAGAGGATCGCGGCGAGCGGGTTGGCGGCGCCGGTTCCGGCGATGTCCGGCGCCGAGCCGTGGATCGGTTCGTAAAGGCCGGCCTTCCCCGCGCCGAGGCTCGCGGAGGGCAGCATCCCGATGGAGCCGCTGATCATGGAAGCCTCGTCCGAAAGGATGTCCCCGAACATATTGCTGGTGACGATCACGTCGAACTGCCCCGGGTCGCGCACGAGCTGCATCGCGCAGTTGTCCACATACAGGTTGGTCAGCGCCACGTCGGGGAACTGCTCCCGCCGGACGCGGGCGACGACGGCGCGCCAGAGGCGCGAGGATTCGAGCACGTTCGCCTTATCGACGCTGCAGACCCTTTTCTTCCGTTTCCGTGCCGTTTCAAAAGCGACGCGCGCAATGCGCTCCACTTCCGGCACGGAATATTTTTCGGTGTCGTAGGCCGCCGGCGCGCCGTCCACCACCGTGCGGCCGCGGTCGCCGAAATAGATGCCCCCCGTGAGCTCGCGCACGATCATCACGTCGAGGCCGTCGCCGATAATCCCGTCCTTCAGCGGCGAGGCGCCGCGCAGCGGGCGGAAAATCACGGCCGGGCGCAGATTGGCGTAGAGGCCGAGCGCCTTGCGGATGCCGAGCAGACCGGCTTCCGGGCGCCGGTCCCCGGGCAGGGCGTCCCACTTCGGGCCGCCGACCGCGCCGAGCAGCACCGCGTCGGCGGCCCGGCATTTTTCCACGGTCTCTTCGGGCAGCGGGGAACCGCCCGCGTCGATCGCGCAGCCGCCGAGCAGAGCGTCGTCGAAGTCGAAGCCGAAGCCGAAGCTTTCGCCGGCTTTTTGCAGCGTGAGGGCCGCCTGCGTCACGATTTCCGGACCGATGCCGTCACCCTTCAGAAGCACGATGCGGTACGTTTTCATTCCGCTTCTTCCCCTTTCCTTTTCCGCTCCGCGCGGTTGATGGCGCAGATGATGCCCCGGATGGACGCGAGGCTGATGTTGTTGTCGATGCCGACGCCGAAGGCGGGCGTCCCGTCCGGAGCCGTCAGGTGGATATAGGAGACGGCCTGGGATTCCGCGCCGGACGTGACCGCGTTTTCACGGTAGGTGACGAATTTGTACCGCGTGACGCCGACGCTGCGCAGCGCGTGGAAAAACGCGCTGATCGGGCCGTTTCCGGCGCCCTCGACCGCGTGGTCCTCGCCGCCGAAGCGCAGGACGCCCTCAAAACGGACCTGCGCGTCCCCGTCCCCGCTCTCGTCGTGCAGGCGGTACTTTTTCAGGTCGTACGGCGCGCGGATCTCGAGATAGTTCCGGCGGAAAACCTCGTAGACCTCCTCCGGCTGGAGCTCGCGGCCGGCCCTGTCGCAGGCGGCCTTGACCATCGCGCCGAACTCCGGGTGCATCGCCTTGGGCAGCTCGTAGCCGAAGCTCTGCTGCATCACGAAAGCCGCGCCGCCTTTGCCGGACTGGCTGTTGATGCGGATGACCGGTTCGTACTGGCGACCGACGTCCGCCGGATCGATGGGCAGGTACGGAACCTCCCAGTACTCCGTGGCCCCGGACTTCATATATGCCTCGCCCTTGCTGATGGCGTCCTGGTGCGAGCCGGAAAACGCCGTGAAGACCAGGTCGCCCGCATACGGGTGGCGCTCGTGGACACGCATCTTCGTACAGCGCTCGTAGACGCGCCGCACGTCGCCGAGGCGTGAAAAATCGAGGCCGGGGTCCACGCCCTGCGAATACAGGTTCATCGCCGCGACCATGACGTCGGCGTTGCCGGTGCGCTCGCCGTTCCCGAACAGCGTACCCTCCACGCGCTCAGCGCCCGCCATGATCCCCAGCTCGGTGGCCGCGACGGCTTCGCCGCGGTCGTTGTGCGGGTGGATGCTGACGATCACGCTGTCGCGGCGCGGGATGTGGCGGCAGAAGTACTCGATCTGGTCGGCGTAGCAGTTCGGGGTGGCCATCTCCACGGTGTTCGGCAGATTGAAGATGAGCTTGCGCTCCGGCGTGGGCTGAAGCACCTCCATCACCTTCCGGCAGATGAGGACGGAATTGCCGACCTCGGTGCCGGAGAAGCTCTCGGGCGAATACTCGTAACGGATGTTGGCGCCGGTGCGGGCCGCCTCCTCTTCGGTGAGCCGCCGGATGAGCTTCGCGCCCTCCACGGCGATGTCGGTCACGCCCTGCATGTCGGTGCGGAAAACGATCTTCCGCTGCAGGGTGGACGTGGAGTTGTAAAAATGGACGATCACGTTCTTCGCGCCGCGGATCGCCTCGAACGTCCTGCGGATGAGGTGCTCGCGCGCCTGCACCAGCACCTGTACCGTCACGTCGTCCGGGATGAGGTCCCGCTCGATCAGGGTGCGCAGGATCTCGTACTCCGTCTCCGAAGCGGAAGGGAAGCCGATCTCGATCTCCTTGAAGCCGACGTCCACGAGCGTCCGGAAAAACTCCAGCTTCTCCTCCCGGTTCATCGGATCGACCAGCGCCTGGTTGCCGTCGCGCAGGTCGACGCTGCACCACGTCGGCGCCCGGGTAATCACCTTGTCCGGCCAGGTGCGGTCCGGCAGCGGGATCGGCCGGAACGGATGATACTTTTTACAACCCTGATACATAAAACAAGCACTCCTTTCCCAGCCTTTCGAAAGGCTGGCGAAAACTTCAACGAAGCCGGAAACGGGATCTGCGAAAGAAACGGCTTTCCCCCTCTTTCTCCGCAAAGCCGGTTCCCGGGAATCCCTCGAAAGCGGAAGGGAAGTTTTAAAACAAAAAGCCCCGAACACAGCATCCGACTGTGTTCGGGGCGAAATTGCTTTCGCGGTACCACCCAAAATTCGGTTCACGGGGAACCCTCGGCAGGCCTCCGGCAAGGCCCCGGCCTTTAACGCTGCCGCTGCGGCCGCCTCTGCGCCTTCCGGCATCGAGCGCGGCGGCTCCGGGATGAGCTATGCGCGAAGATCGGACTGCCGGGCTTTCACCGCCCGCCGGCTCTCTGGAAGTTCCGGAAATCGCCTTATTCCCTTCATCGCCTTTTGCGGATATGAAATTTTATCTATTATATTCCACGGAACACCGGTTTGTCAACCGCTGTTTTTATTTTTTTCCGCCCCGTCCTTCCCGAACGCCTTCTCCGCCGCCTCCCGCGCAAGGTCGATCATCATGATGCCGCCGTCCTCCCGGCGCCCGCCCCGGTCCGGAACCTTCGCGTAGACCTCGCAGACCTTCGAGCGCATCCAGAGGCCGGGCGTGACGCGCACGGAATAGCCGCAGCCGGTCTCCGTCATCCAGTCGTAGAATTTCGCCCGCGGCAGGCCGTAGGCCGTCAGGATGGACATCAGCGCGCCGCCGTGCGCCACGACGACGGACGACGCGACGCCGGAGGTCATCATGCCCTGAACGATGCGCTCGAACGCAGCGCAGACGCGCCGCATCATCTCCGCGCCGCTCTCGCCCCCGGGCGGG
Organism: Ruminococcaceae bacterium UBA4958; assembly: GCA_002397355.1. GTDB lineage: Bacteria > Bacillota > Clostridia > Oscillospirales > Acutalibacteraceae > Thermocaproicibacter. The sequence goes on from DHAI01000110.1 coordinate 38,029, forward strand.
ACGACTTCTTTCCCCTGCCCCGACACCCAGCGGGCGAAAGCGGGGTCCCGCGCCGCGATCTCCCGCGCCGTCTTCCCCTCCCAAGCGCCGAAATCGCACTCGCGCAGGCCGGGCATCAGCGTCACTTCCGCCTGCGGGTAAAGGATCCGCATCGTCTGCTCGCAGCGTTTCTGCGGGCTGGTGAAGTACGCCTGCGCCCGGGGATATTCATACCGCGCGGCAAGGGCCTTCAGGCGGCGCGCCCCCGCTTCGGAAAGCGGCAGGTCGCTGCTGCCGACATAGCGTCCCTCCTCGTTGCCGAGCGTCGCTCCGTGGCGGATCAGATGGATCACATAGGACTGCATGCAAAAGCTCCCTTTCCGCCGCAAATGTGCCCGGGGACCTAAATACGGAAACAAAGCGCCCGCATCGGCACGATATATAGCGGCTTTACAAAACGTTATATTTGTTATATGATTTACTAGACGTTTTTTTTCATTCTTCGACAGGGGATAGCGGGAAATGAACAACAATTTTGCGCGGATCATCACTCTTTTGCGGAAAGAGCGCGGATACAGTCAGAAAAAGGCGGCGGGCGACCTGGGCATCTCCCAGGCGCTGCTCTCGCACTACGAAAAGGGAATCCGCGAGTGCGGGCTCGACTTTGTCGTAAAAGTCGCGGACTACTACAAGGTTTCCAGCGACTACCTCCTGGGGAGAACGCCGCAGAGAAGCGGCGCGACCATAACGGTGGAAGACCTTCCGGAGCCGGACGCCGCCGGCCGGGAAAACGTGCTGCACGGCAAAAGCGGCAGCATGCTGCCCGTGCTGAACAAAAAGCTGCTCGCCAATTCCCTGAACGTCGTTTTCGGGATGCTGCAAAAATACGGCTGCAAATCCCTGACGGGCGAAATATCGTCGTACCTGAACCTGTGCGTTTACAGGGTTTTCCGCCTGCTGTACTCCGGCAACGCCAAAAACCCGCAGGGCCTTTTCGCCGTGCCTGCGCGCCAGAGCGGCGGCCGCTCCTGCGCGGCGCAGGAAATCGCGCTCAGCAACGCCGCCTGCCTGCTTTCCGGCGAAAAAGTGGACGATCTGGTCCCCGTCGGAAAGGGAACCGCGCCGATCTTCTCGCCTGAAAAGCTTTCCTCGGAATATCCGCTCTTCTCCTCTTCCCTCTTCAACCTGGTCCAGAACTCGGAAAACAGGATGGGCGTGAAACGGACCTCCAAATAAAGCCGCCCATTTTTAATTATAGCATGCGGGCGGCCGTTTGAAAACAGCCGTCTCTGCGCTCCGCGGCTCCCCGCCGAACGGGGGACCTGCGTTCCGGCTTTTTTCCGCGCCGCCCGGCGGAATTCGTATCCGTTCTGAATTTTTCGTTCCAAATATTCCAATTTGTACTCGAATTTTCATCCCATCGACGCCTTTTCCGCCGAACGGCCGGCAAAAAAATCGCCTTGAGGGGGAACGGCCCCCGATCGGCCGCTTCCTGCACCGACCGGCAGGCCCGCCGTTCCGTGCTTTTCCGCTTTTTCCCTTCGAAAACAAGCTCTTTTTCATCCGAGGTTCGGGCCGGATTCGGCAAAAATCAATCCATATCGGATTACATACGCTAAAATATCCGTTTTGGATTCGTTTTTCCACGGAAAGCGTCGATTTCCGTGCCGGTTTCGGGCAAACAGGCGAAACGGAAAAGGCTCCCGGGAATCCCCCGCCGGATTCCCGGGAGCTTTCGGTTCAGCCGTTCTTGATGAGATCGCGGTAAAGCCTGATGTATTCTTTGGCCGAGCGTCCCCAGCTGAAATCGCAGGCCATCGCGCGTTGGATCAGGATATTCCAGCCCTCCCGGTTCTCGTAGCCCTTGAGCGCGCGCACCACGGCGCCGTACATGTCGCCGCTGTCGTAGCTGCGGAATGTAAAGCCGTTGCCTTTGCCGTCCCCGCTGTCCTGAACGGAGTCCTTCAGCCCTCCCGTTTCGCGCACCACGGGGATCGCGCCGTAGCGCAGCGCGATCATCTGCGCCAGGCCGCACGGCTCCGACTTCGACGGCATGAGAAAGACGTCCGACGCGGCGTAGATCTTGTGCGACAGTTCCGGGATGAAGCCGAAGCAGGCGCAGAGCCTCCCCGGATATTTGGCCTGCATGTTCTTGAAAAAATCCTCGTAGTCCCAGTCGCCGGAACCGAGGAGCACGAACTGCGCGCCCGAATTCTGCAGGATGCCGTCGAGCGTCTCGCGCACGAGGTCCAGCCCTTTCTGCGGAACAAGGCGCGTCACCATGCCGATGAGCGGCGCGTCGGCCTTCCGCTCCAGCTTCAGCCGCTTCTGAAGCTCCGTTTTGTTTGCGGCTTTGCCGGAAAAGTCTTCGGCCGTATACCCGGCGTAGAGGTTCGGGTCCGTCTCCGGATTGTAGAGATTGACGTCGATGCCGTTCAGGATGCCGGAAAGCTTCCACTTCCGCTCCCGGAGGATTCCCTCCAGGCCGTAGGAAAACCAGGGGTCCAGAATTTCCTGCGCGTAAGTGGGGCTGACCGTCGTGACGCGGTTCGCGCACTCGATGCCCCCTTTCAGCAGGTTGACGCAGTTGCCGTACTCCAGCAGCGGCGTGGCCGACTGCGGGGTGCCGAGCACGTCCTCGATCAGCTCCCTGCCGTATTTGCCCTGGTACTGGATATTGTGGATGGTCAGGACCGTTTTGATGCCGCGGAACCAGTCTTTTTCGGCGTAAAACACGCTGTAATAAACCGGCACGAGCGCCGTCTGCCAGTCGTTGCAGTGGATGACGTCCGGCTTGAAGTCCAGGTACGGCAGCATCTCGATCACGGCGCGGGAAAAGAAAGCGAAGCGCTCCGCGTCGTCGTAATGGCCGTAGAGGCCGTGGCGCTTGAAATAATACTGGTTGTCGATGAAGTAATAGATCACCCCGCCCTCGTGCGCCTCGAACACGCCGCAGTACTGCCTGCGCCACGCCACCGGCACGGAAAGGCTGGTCACGAATTTCATTCCGCCGCGCAGGCTCTGCGGGATGTCCTGGTACAGCGGCATCACGACACGGCAGCCCACCAGCCGCAGCCGCAGCTCCTGGGGGAGCGAACCCGCCACGTCGGCCAGCCCGCCCGTCGCCGCGAACGGCGCGGCCTCGCTGGTACAGTAAAGGACTTTCATCTTGAAACCCTCCTGTCGCGTATTTCTAAAATCAGACGACGCTCCCCTTGGCAATATACATCGGGTAGGATTCAAAGCCGAGAAGGTTGCGCTCGTTCTTGATCAGCACGTTCTTATCCGCGATCACATAGCTCAGGCGGCAGTCGCTTCCCACGGCGGCGTCCTGAAGCAGCACGCAGTTGTGCACCCTGGTCCCCTTGTCAACGTGGACGCCGCGGAAAAGCACGCTGTTGACGACCTCGCCCTCGATCACGCAGCCGTCCGACACGATGGAATTGGAGACGGAGGAGCCCAGGCCGTAGCGCGCCGGCATGTTGTCGTGCACCTTGGTGTAGATGGGGCGGCGCTGGTCGAAAAGCTGCGCGCGCACGTCCGGCAGCATGAGGGCCATATTGGCGTCGAAATACGCGATCTCGGAACAGATGACCTTCGCGAACCCCTTGAAGTCGTAGGCGTAGATGCGGTAATTTCCGACGTTGCGCTGCAGCAGGTCGCGCTTGAAGTTGGTCATGTTGCGGCTCACGCAGTCCGTGATCAGGCGGATGAGGAGCTCGCGGCGGATCAGCATCATGTTCAGGCCGTAGCAGCACTCGCCCTTGTTCCCCGGATTGATGAGCATGTCGCAGACGCGGTTGTCCGGAGCGACGGTGTAGACCGCCGGGTCCGCGAATTCCGCCGGGGGCTTGCCGCAGCGGCAGACGATCGTAATATCCGCCTTGTCCTGGATATGCTGGGAAAGCACGTCGGCGTAATCGATATTGCAGACGACGTTGCTGTCGGTGATCAGCACGAACTCCTCCCTGGAGTTCTGCAGAAAGGACTGCGCCGAGGAAAGCAGCTCGATGCGGTCGTTCGGGCTGAACGGCTCCGCGTCGAACGGGGGGAGGATGAACAGGCCCTCGCGCTTGCGGGACAGGTCCCACGATTTTCCGGAGCCGAGGTGGTCCATCAGGGACTGGAAATTCCGCTTCGTGATGACGCCGACCTTGTTGATGCCGGAATTCACCATGTTGGAGAGCGGGAAATCGATCAGGCAATACCGCCCGCCGAACGGAACGGAGCCCATCGTGCGGTTCTCCGTCAGGTCGTGGAGCTGCTCTTCGTGCATATTGGAGAAGATCAGGCCGAGCACATTGTTACCGCGCATTTTTCCGAGCCTCCTGTTCCAGCTTTTCCCTGTCGACCATTTCCTTCGGGCGGATGACGAAGCCTTCCGGAATGGAGCACCCGTCCCCGACGACCGCGATTCCCCACGCGTCCTTGTCCTGCACGTCCTCGGGGCGCCTGCCGACGACCGCGTTGCGGCCGACGACGCAGTCCTCCGCCACGATGGCGTACTGCACCACGGCGCCCGCCTCGACGCGGGTGTTCGGCATGATGATGGAGTCCCGCACCACGGCGCCCGGGGCGATGGTGACGCCCGAGAACAGGACGGAAAAATCCACCATGCCGTAAACGTTGCAGCCCTCCGCGACCAGCGCGTTCTGCACCTTCGCGTTTTTAGCGATGTAGTGCGGCGGCATGACCGGGTTGCGGGAATAGATCTTCCAGGCGCTTTCGCTCAGGTCGAGAGGGATCTTCGGGTTCAGCAGGTCCATATTGGATTCCCAGAGGCTGTCGATCGTGCCGACGTCCTTCCAGTAGCCGTCGAAACGGTAGGCGAACATCCGCTCGCCCGCCTTCAGCATGGCGGGAAGGACGTCCTTGCCGAAATCGTTCGAGGACTTCGGGTTCGCCTCGTCCTCTTCCAGGTATTCGCGCAGTTTGCTCCAGGTGAAAACGTAGATCCCCATGGACGCCTGATTGCTTTTCGGCGCTTTCGGCTTTTCCTCGAACTCGTAGACGGAGCCGTCCGCGTTCGTATTCATGATGCCGAACCGGCCGGCCTCCTCCATCGGCACCTCGATGACCGCAACGGTGCAGTCGGCCTTCTTCTCCTTGTGGTAGGCGATCATCTTGGAGTAATCCATTTTGTAGATATGGTCGCCGGAAAGCACGATGACGTAATCCGGGTTATAGCGCTCGATGTACGGGATATTCTGGTAAATTGCGTTCGCCGTCCCCTTGTACCAGTCCGACCTGCGGCTGCGCTGGTAGGGCGGCAGCACGCGCACGCCGGCGCTGGTGCTGTCCAGGTCCCAGGGCTGCCCGCTGCCGATGTATTCGTTCAGGACGAGAGGCTGGTACTGCGTCAGCACGCCGACGCATTCGATCCCGGAATTCACGCAGTTGGAAAGCGGGAAATCGATGATGCGGTACTTTCCTCCGTATGGAACGGCCGGTTTTGCGAGGGTTTTCGTCAAAACGCCGAGCCGGCTTCCCTGACCTCCTGCAAGCAGCATGGCGACTACTTCTTGTTTCGGCAACAATTGAATTCCTTCTTTCTTCCAAGATTTGAAAAAGCTCACGCGGGGGAAGATTTCTTTTTCCCGGTTTCCGCCCGGGCCGCGTCCGGCCGCTTTTTCCGCCTGCATTTCAGGTAGATCACGGAAAGCGGCGGCAGCGTCAGGCTGATCGACTGGGCGCAGCCGTGCATCCCAGGCTCCGAGGAGCGGATGCTTTTTCCGTTCGACACGCCGCCGCCGCCGTATTCGGCCCTGTCCGAAGAGAACACTTCTTCGTAGATCCCGGCGGCCGGGACGCCGATGCGGTAATTTTCACGCCGCACCGGCAGGAAATTGCAGACGGCGATGAGCTCTTTGCCGGACTTGTCGATGCGGCGGAACGCGATGACGCTCTGCGTATAGTCGTCGTTCGAGATCCACGCGAAGCCCTCCCACGAGAAATCGGCCTCCCACAGAGCCGGGGTGGCGAGATAGAAGCGGTTCAGGTCGCGGAAAAAGTTCTGCTGCCTCCGGTGCTGCTCATAGTCCAGCAGGAGCCAGTCGAGCTCTTTCTGGTAGTTCCACTCGACGAACTGGCTGAACTCCGTGCCCATGAAAACGAGCTTCTTCCCGGGATGGGCCATCATGTAGCAGAAGAACGCCCGCACCCCGGCGAACTTCTGCGCGTTGTCGCCGGGCATCTTGTTGATCAGCGAGCATTTCCCGTGCACCACTTCGTCGTGCGAAATGGGCAGCACATAATTTTCCGAAAAAGCGTAGAAAAAGGAAAAAGTAAGGTTGTCGTGGCTGAATTTCCGATACTGCGGCTCCAGCGACATGTAGTGCATCATGTCGTTCATCCAGCCNNCTTATGGACTACCTCGTCGTGGGACAAGGGAAGAATGTAGTTTTCCGAAAAGGCGTACATCATGGAAAACGTCAGCTTGTCGTGGTGCCATTTGCGGTAAAGCGGGTCTAACGACATGTATTCCAGCATGTCGTTCATCCAGCCCATGTTCCACTTGTAATTGAACCCCAGGCCGCCGCAGTAGGTGGGCCGCGAGACCATCGGCCACGAAGTGGATTCCTCGGCGATCATCATGACTTCCGGAAAGCGCGCGAAGACCGTCTCGTTCAGCTTCTGCAGGAACGCCACGGCCTCCAGGTTTTCTTTCCCGCCGTTCTTGTTGGGCACCCACTCGCCGTCCTTGCGGCTGTAATCCAGGTACAGCATGGAGGCGACTGCGTCCACGCGCAGGCCGTCGACATGGTAGTTTTCCAGCCAGAACACGGCGCTGGAAATCAGGAAGCTGACAACCTCGTTTTTCCCGTAGTCGAAAACGAGCGTTCCCCAGTCCTTGTGCTCCCCCTTGCGCGGGTCGGCGTATTCGTAGCACGGCGTGCCGTCATACCGCGCCAGGCCGAACTTGTCTTTCGGGAAATGCGCCGGCACCCAGTCCATGATCACGCCGATCCCCGCCTCGTGGCACTTCTCCACGAAACTCATGAACTGCTTCGGCTCGCCGTAGCGGGAAGTCGGCGCAAAATACCCCGTCACCTGGTAGCCCCACGAACCGTCGAACGGGTACTCCATGATCGGCATCAGCTCGACGTGTGTGTAGCCCATGTCCTTTACATAGGGGATCAGCTCCTCCGCGAGCTTGTCATAGGAGAACGTGTTGCCGTCCGGATAGCGCCGCCAGGAGCCGGCGTGCACCTCATAGATGTTCACCGGCCGGCTGTAATGGGGTTTCGCTTTCTTGCGGCGGTACCAGGCGGCGTCGTTCCAGGAGAAACCGGAAATATCGTAATACTTGGAGGCGTTCCCGGGCGCTTTCTCGAAATGGAACGCAAAGGGGTCGATTTTGAAAACCTGCTCCCCGCCCGCGGTGGTAACACAAAATTTATACGCGTCGAACTGCCGGAATACAAACGGCAGCCTGCATTCCCATACGCCTCCGCCGATTGGTTCCATCGGGTTGGCGGCGGGGTCCCATTTGTTGAAATCCCCCGCGACGGAAACGGCTTTGGCGTTCGGCGCCCAGGCACGGCAGACCATGCACGGTTTCCCTTCGCGTTCGGTTTTATGTACGCCCAGGAATTCGTAGACTTTATCGTTTGTCCCCTGCCGGAACTGCGAAAGGGAAAGCGCTTCGTCCCCTGCTATTTTATCATTCCCCATGAAAAAACTTCCTTTCGGGCGGCCGCGTATTTCTATATTTTTATCATATCACGAATATGGAAAATATCAAGTAATTTAGCTATATTCTAGCAATACATCCACTGCTATTTTCACTATTTTGTTTATTATGTGTAAATATCAGCTTTCTCCCCTCCATAAGGATTAGGCATAATAACCTTGCGGAACAGCGAAGCGGCAGGGAAGCAGGGCGCGGGAACCGGATTCTGGCGCGCTTTGGCGAAGCCTGTCGCCGGCTCCGGTCCGGTCCTGCGCTTCGGCGGGATTCCGCGTCGAAAAACCGGGAGCCGCGGGCGCCGGTTTTTTCCGCCGGCGAACGGGACGCAAAATATAACGGGATAACCCTCTCACCGCTTCCCCTGTTTTGGGAAAGAAACGGTAAAACGGCTGCCCTTTGCTTCCCGGCTTTCCGCCGAGACGCTCCCGCCGTGAGCCTCAACGATGGATTTCACGATCGCCAGTCCGATCCCCGCGCCGCCGGTCTGTCTGCTGCGGGAACGGTCGGCGCGGTAGAACCTCTCGAAAACGAAGGGAAGATCTTTTTCAGGAATCCCGATCCCGTCGTCTTCCACCACCACGGTGCCGTCCGCGGCG
>DHAI01000110.1:46494-48704 GCA_002397355.1 Ruminococcaceae bacterium UBA4958
CACCTGGCTCACTCTGTCCGAATCGGCCGGAACAAAGGAAGAAGCGCCGCCCACCGTTATGGAGACGGCTTTTTCGTCCGCTTCTTTTTCAAAGCTTCTGCCGACCGCGCGCGCGATTTTCAGCAGGTCGATCTCGGATCGATTCAGCTTCAGATGATCCTGCTCTATTGCTGCGAGCCGCTCCAGATCGGCTATCAGGCTGCCGAACCTTTTTACTTCTTCGAGACAGCTTTCCAGCCTTTCCGGGGTTGCTTCCCAGAGGCCCTCCGCCATCGCTTCCAAATGAGAGCGGATGGCCGCGAGCGGGGTGCGCAGCTCGTGCGCAACGTCCGCGGTCATCCGCTTTCTGTATTGTTCCTGCCGGTCGAGGGCATCCGTCAGGGAGTTGATCGATGAGCCGAGCGCGTCCAGCTCTCTCGTCTTTGTTTCGCCCTCGAACCGGATATGATAATTCCCTTTCGCGATCTGTTTTGCGATCTCGGCCGTTTTTGTGATCGGCCGTGCGATCCGCTTCGCCAGAAGCGTCCCCGCGGCGACGGAAAAGGCGCAGGAGATCAGCCCGATCGTGAGCAGCAGGACGTTGAGCGCCCGGATGAACCGAAAGTCGTTTTCCTGAAAAAAATAAGGGCCGTAGGCTTTGATGGAAACCGAGCCCACCTTCCGCTCCCCCTGCGTCAGCGGATAGGTGCGGGTGGTGAAGCCGCCGGTTTTTTCCCTCCGGCTCATCCGCTCCGAGATGTCCCCCATGATCTCCCTGCACAACGACATATCGTGGTTTTCGGCATCCCATATTTTCTTCCCCGCCGCATCGGAAACCGTCAGGACATAGCCGTCGTACAGCGAATACATCCCGATGGCGTGCAGGGAGTCCGGATCCCAGCCCCGGGCCGCGCCGCCGTACAGTCTGCTCAGATCGCCGGCGATATTTTCGCACCGCGTCTGCTCCTGACGGGCGATATATTCCTCGAACTGTCTGTTCACGGCCATATTGGCGAACACGCTGATGAAAGCGATCGTGACCAGGATCATAGACAGCATGGCCAGCGACAGCTGAGAGCGCAGGCTCCGCATCGTCTTATTCCCCCCCGAACTTGTAACCCAAGCCGTGAACCGTCAGAATATAGACGGGATTTTTCGGATCATCCTCGATTTTCTGCCGGATGTTTTTGATATGGCTGTCAATCGCACGGTCGTACCCTTCAAATTCGCCGCCCAGGGCGATTGCGATGAGTTCTTCGCGGGTAAAGACCTTGCCGGGATATTTGACCAGGGCGGACAGGAGTTTCCACTCGGTCGGCGTCAGCGTCAACCGACTGCCCTTTTTCCGCAGGGCGTTTTTTTCAAAGTCGATCACGAGGTCCCCGTTCCGCCATGAGCTTCGCACCGCCAGCGGGACAAGGTCGTTTTCCGCCCGGCGGAGCACGGCTTCCACGCGGGCGTACAGCTCCCGCAGGCCGAACGGCTTCGCCACATAATCGTCCGCTCCCAGCCCGAGCCCTTCCACCACGTCGCTCTCTTCCGCCTTGGCCGTCAGCATGATGACGGGGACGCGCGACTTTCTGCGGATCGCCCTGCAGACGTCTTCCCCCGACAGGCCGGGCATCATGAGGTCCAGAACGACCAGGTCGATATTCTGCCCGTCGAATATTTCCAGGGCTCTGCGCCCGTTTTCCGCGGTGAAAACGCGGAATCCCCTGCTTGTAAAGAGGGCGGAAAGCACCTCCACGATTTTCGGCTCGTCGTCCACGACCAGAATGCTTCTGCCTTCTTTGGCCATTGTTTCCTCACTCCAATATTCATTCGTTCCCGTTGCGCGACAGGGGAAAAGGGGGGCCGCTTGAACAGCCGGCTCCCCCGGATTGCGCGGCTCCGGCGCAATCCCCATTCACGATCTCCGATTTGATTTTGTCCTGCCGGCTTCGAACGGGGGCGCGCCCGCCGCCGACAGCCGCTCCTGACATAGTAATTGCCCCCCGCGCGCTTTTTCATGCCGGCTCCCGAGGGAATCCGTTAGAAGGAACTCTTCCAGTTCGCGAAAATGCCCTTCGATTCCTTCAGAAATTCATAGGGGATCGTGACGGTTCCGTCCGTCGCGGTCTTATTCTCATCGAAGATCGGCCAGGGGTTGCAGCCGCCCGCCTCGACCTCCACGCGGTCCATGGTGAACCGGTTCCCGCAGTTCTGGCAGACCAGCGTGTCGCCTTCCTGCT
>DHAI01000110.1:48954-49935 GCA_002397355.1 Ruminococcaceae bacterium UBA4958
CCGTCCGGATCACGAGGCTCTGATCCTTTGATCCGGATGCGGAAACGCCGCCCCCGGCACCGGTGTTTCCGCCGGAGCTGCAGGCCGCCAGTACAGCCGCGGCGATCAGAGCCACGGCGGCCGGTGCCGCCCGCTTGCTTTTTGCCGCCCCTCTTTTCCCGTCGGCGCTTGGTTTCCCCCGGAAAATTCTGTTCTTTGCCATGTTTGATTCCTCCCGTGTCCGGGCGGTACCGCCCGGTTATGATGTCAGCCTTTCTCTTTCGGCTTGCCGCATATGAATAACATCGCGGCGACCGGTAAAACGCAGTGCCAACGGCTCAGAAGCAATTTCCCACGCTTCTGCTCCAGGCTCAGCCGCTCGCCGCGGGCGCTTCCACGACGCTGATCGAGCTGCGGATCATCCCCATCCAACAGCTGTAAGGGAAATTTCCCGCCCGGGCAGGGGTGAATTCGATGACGTTTTTCCCGGTTTTCAACTCGCGCTCGATCTTGTACTCGGGGATCAGAATTTTGTAGTTGCAGCCGTTGACGCTCCCCTGCGGGGCGTCTATGATCCATTTCACCGGCATGCCGGCCTGAACGGTAATGGACGGATACCCGCCGGAAGAAAGGCTGCTTTCGACGACCTGCACGCCGTGTTCGGTTCTCGCGCCGCTGCCGCCGGCCTGCGCGCCGGAGCCGTACGGAACCAGCTGCGGAAGCGAAAAACCCGACAGGCCGAGGCCCTGCGACAGCATGGACAGCCCGAGCGCCACGGCCAGCACCGCGCCGGCGGTCATGGCTTTGCGCGTGAATTTTTTGCCCAGCGCCGAGCTCAGCGCGCCGAGGCCGAGCATCAGCGGCACGGTTCCCAGGCTGAACAGGAACATGGAGAACGCGCCGGAAAAGGGGCTTCCCGTGGAGAGGGCGTAAATCTGCATGGCCTGCAGGGGCCCGCAGGGCATGAGCCCGTTCAGAAGGCCGACCGCCAGGGGGCCGCCG
>DHAI01000110.1:50077-53759 GCA_002397355.1 Ruminococcaceae bacterium UBA4958
CGGATTTCCGCCCGGCGATTTTTCCGGCGAAGAGCTTCGGCATCCTCGGGCTCAGCCTGCGGAGCCATGGGAAAATGCCAAGCATATTGATTCCCATGATGACCATGAATACGCCCGCCGCCAGCTTCAGCACGCCCTGCAGGGTATTGGAGAAAGCGACCGCCGAACCGAGCCCGCCGACGAGAAAACCGACCGCCGTGTAGGAAACGACCCGCCCGAGATTATACAGGAGCGTCGGCCGCAGCGTGGAAAAGCGGCCGGGCTTTCCGGCCGTTTCCGCTTCGCGCGGGATGCACTGGGACAGGTTGATCCCGCCGCACATGGCGACGCAGTGCACCGACGTGACCAGGCCGACGACGAACAGCATGCCGTAGCTCATGCCGGCGGAAGCCAGCCGTCCCGGCACAAAAAGATTCAAAACCCCGGACTGCCGCAGAAGCAGGTACAAAGAGGCGATGATGATCAAAAGGCCGGCGGCGCGTTTCGCGCCCTGCGCCGGTTTCCACGCTCCGGTCAGCACCTGATAGCCGAGCCTCCGGATCACCGCCGAGATGCCGTCGGGCGTGATCAGGTCCGCGTCGTAAGTGACTTCGGCGGTGCCGGCGCCGTAACTCACCTTCGCGTTTCGGATCCCCGCGGTGTCGCGGAGCTTCGTTTCAAGTTTATTTTGGCAGTTGACGCAGGTCATCCCGCCGACGCGCAGCGTTTCCGTTTTTAACCCGGACTCCATTCGGCACCACCCCCTCTCGCGCATACTGAAATGGTAGCAAATAAATATGTAGAAATTATGTGCGTCAGCGATCGGCGGCAGCCCCGTACTGCTTTTTCGCGCCAAGCGTTTTTTCTCTTGACAAGGGGTTCGATTCGTTGTAACATGGCCCGTAAATATAATATATATATATACTATACTTTTACTTTCCTTTTGAAAAGGAGAAAAAGACGATGGGAAATCGCTTTTCCACACGGAAAGTTTTCGCGGCGGCGTGTCGCAGCTGTTTGCATTGCTTTGCCATGGGAAAAAGGCCGATTTGAAGGAAAAGAAACCGGAAGTCAAAGCGATCATGGCCGACCCCGTCGGCTCCACAATGACGCCCAGCCCGCTGATCTTCCCGATCCCCGCAAGCTGGCGCCGAATCGGGATGAAAAACGACGGGCAAAAAACGCGACCAATCCCCCGTCTCCTGTTTTCCGGCGGCTTAAAGCATCTTATTTCTATATGTATATACTTATATGATTGTTGCTCCGTCCAGCCAGCTCCCGTCAAATGCCAAGCGAAATTTTGATGCTCTCTCATAATGGGAGCCGTCCCGGAGGCAGTGTCTCCGCCGTATTTCTATTCCCGGGGACGCGTGCATTTCCGGAACATGGCAAGGCCTCCCACCGCGGTTTTTTCCCGCGACGGGAGGCCCGTGCAACATCTATTTCGTAAGTCCGGCCGCGCGCGGCCTGCGCTCAGTATCTGCAGCAGCGCACGACCACACGCTCCGCTCCGCTGTAAGTGCAGGTGAATAGAGTGAGGTTCCAGTCCCTGCCGGAAAGGATCGCTTGCAGGTCGTCTCCGCTTATCGTTTCCGTACGGACCACCCTGTAGCGGTACACCTTGTTTTTCACGTCGGTGAAGGTGACGGAATCGCCCTTTTTCAGGTCCTTCAGCCGACCGAAATGCTCCGCGTAGTTGTGGGCAAGCAGGACCATCTGCGTGTCCGGCGTACCGCTGTAACGGCAGGGAGCCGCGCGCAGGTTCGCGTAGCTCCACTCGGAGATCACCGGAAGCCGGACGCGGATGGCGTCGGCTTCCAGCGTGCCGGCGACGTCGTAGCCGCCGACGCTCGCGGAGGCTATCTTTTCCCCCTGCGGGGACGCGCCCGCCGCGTCGAGGGCGGGGTCCGCGCGCTCCGTCTGCCCGGCCGACGCGCCCGCGGAGCTTTTCAGCAGCGAAAGCAGTTCGCCGGACTGCCGGGCCCCCTGCGCGGAGATCCAGCCGTTGTACGCGAAGAGGGCCGCCGCCGCGAGGATACAGCAGCAGCCCGCCGCGACGAGCAGCTTCCCTTTTTTATGAAACCGTTTATCCATGATTCTTTTTCCGCCCGAGGGCGACGCCGCAGGCGATCAGCACCGCGCCCGCCGCCAGCAGCACCGGGATCGGCCACTGCACGAGGCCGGTCTGGGGCGCCTCGCCCTTCGGCACCCCCCCGTCGCCGATCTCCTCGGTGCCGTCGCCGGAGCCGCCCGCGCCGCAGGTGTTCGTGATGGTGAACGCGCTGCCGGCCTGCTCCACGGTGGAGCGGTAGCCGTTCGCGACGTCGAGCTCCGAAACCGTCCACGTCTTTCCGTCGTCCAGGCCGATCCACGCATAGCTCCAGTCGTTCCCGGCGTTCAGCTCCGCGGTTTCCGTCAGCCTGCCGTCGCAGTAAAGGCCGGCCTTCACGCTCGACGGGCGCTTGCTCTCATAGCCCTTGTCGTCCCATCTCTTGGAGACGAACAGCGCGCCGCTCAGCGGGATTTTTTCGTAGGTGTTCGTGATGGTGTAGGTGCGGGTTTCTCCCTCCGTCTCGGAGTCGATCAGGCTGGTGTAGCCCTCCGGCACATCGCTCTCTTCGACCGACCAGCTGCTGCCGGCGTCCAGGCCAGTCCACGCGCACTGCCAGCCGTTCGCGGCGCTCAGCGTTTCCGAACCGTATTCCGCACCGTCGCGGAGAAGCGTCACCACGACGCTCGCCGGGCGGTTCGCCTCGCTGCCGGCGTCGTCCCACACTTTCACGACCTTGACGGCCGTGATCTGCGGAACGACGACCGGCGGCGGGCCGACCGGGACGCTGCGGTAGCCGAGCTTCGGGTACGCGACGACGTCGTAGACCCACGCCGTGCCGTCCGCGCTGGTATAGGGCAGGAACACGAGGAACGGCGAGGCTTTCGTGTAGCCGGACGGCGCGCCGGTCTGCACCGCGAGGTACGCGCCGGCCGCGAGCGGGATTTTCTCTCCGCTGACCACCCCGGACGGATCCGGGGCCGGTTTGGCGGAATAGGACGCAAGCTTGGCGGCGGCGGTTTCCAGTGCCGTCGCCCCGCCTTCGATGGCCGCGTTGAGGTCGACGCCCGCCTGGCTGAAAGGCTGCGCCATGTTGTACCTCAGGGCCGCGGAGCCGCCGTCGATATCCGCCACCCGGTAGAGGTCGAACGCGCAGCCGCCGACAACCCGGTCGTCGTATTTCGGCTGGATGGTCAGCGTGCCCTCGGCGGCCTTGCCGATTCCCGAAGAAGCGGCCGACGACGGGGCCCGCGGGCCGACCAGCAGCAGCGCGACCGTCAGCAGCGCAGCCAGCGCCCCTATTTTCTTTTTGAATGATGCGCCCATTGCTTTCCTCCAGTCGGTCGTTTGCATGCTGCGCCGCGTCAGTACGCGATATGGAACAGATCCATGATCCGCCGCGCGACCTCCACAAAGAACGTGACGGTTGCCTCAAAGGCGCTTGCAAAGGCCAGAAATATTTTTTGCATCATCTGCTGGAACCAGCTCGGATTCTGCTGCGTTTCCCGCGCTTCCCCCGCGTTCTGCCGAGCGGGCGGGTTCGGGATGCGCGCGCCGCGGACCAGAAGCCGGTGCGAGTTGATGCCGTACGGCGTGCAGGTGACGAGCGTCACGTAATCCCTGCCGGGGGCGATGCGCAGGGCGTCCACCTGG
>DHAI01000099.1 GCA_002397355.1 Ruminococcaceae bacterium UBA4958
GGAACCGGCGCGGACGCGTCCGGCTTTTCCGCTTCGCCGCAGGGCGGCTCCGCCGCCGCGGGATTCTGCTCCGGCGCGGCTTCCGCCGCTTTTTCCTCCGGGGCGTCCTCCGGGCGGAAGCCGCAGCTTTCGTCCGCCTCCCCGGAGGAAGGCCCGCCGCCTTCCTCCGGCGGGCAGGCTCCCGCCGGCGCGGCCAGCTCATCCAGCTTCGCGTAGGCGCGCTTCAGGCGGGAGGCGGCTTTGTCTATGGCCGCGCAGTACGTCTCCGTGTCGCCGTTCTGCGGGTCGCGGAGATTGTGGTAGTAATATTTCCCAAGCTGGACGAAGGAATGGTCCTCGTTGTCCCTCTCATTCCGGATCACGATTTTCAGACGGTTCATGATGGCCGTGCGGCGGTTCATTTCCACCAGGTGGTCCACCGCGCCCGTCACGGCATCGGACGCGCATTTCCAAAAATCCATAGTCAATTCCTCCTGCCGCGGTAGCGGCCCATCTTTTTTCTTATTATACCGCAATCGAAACGCCTTGAACAGTAGTATTTCATCTATTCCTTTTTTTATGACAATGTGATATAATTGAACGAATCATGTAGCAAACTAAGGAGAAACCGGAAATGTCGACTGAGATGAGCAAAGACGTAGCGTGCCCGGAATGCGGCGCGGCGGTCCGCACCGAAATGTGGCCCGGCATCCGCGCGGAAAGCGACCCGCAGCTTCGCGCCCGCGCTCTTGATGAAACGCTTTTCGACTGGAAATGCCCCAAGTGCGGCTGCAAAGCGCGGTTCCTGTACCCGTGCCTGTACCACGACAAAAGCCGCGGTTTCATGGTGTACCTGGCGCCGAACGGCAGCGGCGCCGAGTTTCAGCCCGTCGACGTGGGCGAAAGGTTCCCGCAGCTCGCGGGCGTAAAGAAGCGCGTCGTCGCGTCGCCCGCGGAGCTGAAGGAAAAGATACTCATCTTCGAGGCCGGCCTCGACGACTGCGCGGTGGAGCTGGTCAAATACGCGCTCGCCTCCGTTCTGGAGGAGAAGTACGGGCGCAAAGCCGTGCGGGGCTATTTTTCCGGCGCGGACGCGGACCGCATCTCGTTCCTGTTCTTCCCGGAAGGGGAGAGCGGGCCGGTGCTGCGCCGCACAACCATGGACGGATACCGCAAATCGCTCGAGATCGCGCGGCGTTTCCGCCGGCCGGAGGGGAACGAATTCGTGCCCGTGGACTCCGTCACGGCGCGCGACATCCTCGCGGAATACCGCGGGGCGCAGCCGGCCGCCCCGGAAGCGCCGGAAAAGGAAAGCGCAGGCGAAACGAAAGAGAAGAAAGAGGGGGAGCAGCCGGGATGTGCGGATTAGTCGGGTTCACCGGCGAGGTCGTCGACCGCGACGCGGTCATCCGGACCATGACGGACCGCATCACGCACCGCGGGCCCGATTCGAGCGGCGTCTATACCGACGGGACCATCGCCATGGGGTTCCGCCGCCTGAGCATCATCGACCTTGCGCAGGGCGACCAGCCCATCTGCAACGAGGACGGAAACCTCGTGCTCATGTTCAACGGCGAAATCTACAACTACAAGCAGCTCCGCGACATCCTCGCCGGCGACGGCCACAGCTTCCGCACGAACACGGACTCCGAGGTGCTGGTGCACGGCTTCGAGGAATGGGGCGCGGGCCTGCTGAACAAGCTGCGCGGCATGTTCGCCTTCGCCATCTGGAACAAAAAGGAAAAGAGCCTTTTCCTCGCCCGCGATTTCTTCGGCATCAAGCCGCTCCACTACGCCACGGTGAACGGCCACTTCGTCTACGCTTCGGAGATCAAGAGCATCCTCGATTTTCCGGGCTTCGAGAAAAAGCTGAACCGGAACGCGCTGAACAACTATATCTCCTTCGAGTACGCCGTCCAGCCGGAAACCTTCTTCGAGGGCGTTTCCTGCCTGCCGGCGGCGCACTACCTGTGGTGGCGCAACGGCGAAACGGAGCTTCACCGCTACTGGGAGCCGAGGTTCCGGCCCGAGGACGGCATGACGGAGCAGGAAGCCGTCGACGCGATCGACAAGGTCTTCGAGGACTCCGTCGCGGCGCACCGCATCAGCGACGTGGAGGTCGGCTGCTTCCTTTCCAGCGGCGTGGACTCCAGCTATGTGGCCAGCTATTTTACGGGGCAGAAGACGTTCACCGTCGGCTTCGGCGGCGACGAAAAATACAATGAGATCGGCGGCGCCAAAGAGCTTTCCGAAAAAATCGGCGTGGAGCACCACGCCCACGTCATCACGCCGGACGAGTACTGGGGCAATATCCGCAAGGTGCAGTACTACATGGACCAGCCGCTGGCGGACGCCTCGTGCATCGCGCTGTACCTCGTCTCGAAAATGGCGAGCCGGTACGTGAAGGTCGTGCTTTCCGGCGAAGGCGCCGACGAGCTGTTCGGCGGGTACAACATCTACCGCGAGCCGGGCGACCTCGCCCGCTACCGGAAGCTGCCGCGCTGGCTGCGGAAATTCCTGGCCGCCTGCGTGAAAAACCTGCCGCACTTCCGCGGGCAGAGCTTCCTCCTGCGCGGCTCGCAGTCGGTGGAGGAGCGCTTCATCGGCAACTGCAGCATGTTCACGATGCGGGAAAAGCGCCGCCTGCTGAAGGACGACGTCCCGTGCACGGAGCCGCAGCTCCTCACGCGGCCCGTCTACGACCGCGTGCAGGGCATGGACGACGTGACGAAGATGCAGTACCTGGACATCAACGTCTGGCTCACCGGCGACATCCTTCTGAAAGCCGACCGCATGAGCATGGCCAACTCGCTGGAGCTGCGCGTGCCGTTCCTCGACCGCCGCGTGTTCGACGTGGCGGCGCGCCTGCCGCTGCGCCTGCGCGTGAACCGGGAAAACACGAAGTACGCGCTGCGCAGGGCCGCGGAGCGCCACATCCCGCAG
>DHAI01000097.1:0-1607 GCA_002397355.1 Ruminococcaceae bacterium UBA4958
GGTATGCGGCACAGCCGCGGCGACTTTAAAAAAAGCTGTCCCAGCCTGTGCTTTTTGCACATTCTCGGCATGGGAGGCAATTTCATTTCTTCCTTCGGCATTTTTTCCGATTGGTATAAACATATAGAAAAAACGGGAGTCGTCACAAATTTCACTGACAAATATCAAATTCTGTATCGGCGAATGCAACCGGCGCGTGCAGGCGTGCCATGAGTGGTCAAATGATGCCTCAGCGAGCCGGGCGTCAAAAGTGCGCCGACGCGGTACAACGCCCGCCGTTCTTCGGGGCAGCCGTGAATCAGCTCAGCTTCAGAGCGGCGGGGGCGGCGGAGCAATACGGCAAACCTGGTACGTTCGTTAGACCGCCGGATATATGAAAAGGCACCGTCCCTTTTAGGAGGACGGTGCGGATTCGGAATCTCAATATTTGAAGTCGGAATGAAGTTTCTGCTCGATTGATTCTCCAATTTTTTTCAGTTCGTCCAGATCGGATATTTTCGACTTGGATTCTTCGATGAAGTGCTTGACCTTGTGCGGTAGGAAATCGAAATATTCCTGCATTTCGGGAACATTGAAAACCATTTCTATACTATCACCCGGGACTAGTATGCCTCGGATTCGCGGCGGCTGATCCTGAAACTTGTGGAAACGCGGAAAAGGGACAGGTGTTCTTACGGCATTTAATCAAAAAAACCAGTAATATCAGGGGCTTGCAGGTAGTCAGCAAGCAGTATTTACATTAAAGTCTAAAAAGCTGATGATATTTGAGGGCGTTTCGTGAGAGCAAGAAGCCTTTTTCATGGTATATATCTATACGTCAGACAGACGACCGGGAACTACAGCCTGAATATCAGCAATATTATTTTGCTTATATTCCTCTTTCATTCGGACACGCTGCCCCCATATATCAAGCCTCCCTGAACGGAGAGCATAAAACGGGCATCCACATTCATTGGCAACAATTTCAGTTGTCTGGAAATTCCTAATATCAACTATGCCATCCGGTATTTTAATAAATGTGAAAATCTCTGGGTGAAGCTGGATATTCATTTTTCCCCGACTTCTTCTGGTTTTTGAGGGAATGCGTTCTTCCGACAAAGGGTTGCCCAATTTTTCCCGCGCGAATTTTCCCATTCGGCTTCGGCGGTCGGCTCATCTCAGCAGCCAGAAGACTCCGGGCGGCGGTTTTCCCGGAGGATGCCTTCAATCCGCTCCGGCGGCATGGGATGGTAATAGTAAAAGCCCTGCACCTCATCGCACATTTTCTGGCTGAAAAATTTCAGCTGCGGTTCGGTTTCCACGCCTTCCGCCACCACTTTCAGGTTCAGGTTTTTGGAAAGGCCGATGATGACCTTGGAAATCGCCTGATCTTTTTCGCTTTTTTCGACTCCCTGCACGAACTGCATGTCGATCTTAATCCGGTCAACCGGAAGCAACTTCAGACGGCTCAGGGAGGAATATTCCGTACCGAAATCGTCGATGGCCAGGGAAATGCCCATTCGTTTCAGATTGTTCAGGACAGCGATCACGTTGTCCATGTTGCCGTTGGTCACACTTTCTGTGATCTCGAGTTCAAGGTTCGCGGGAAGTAAGCCGGTTTTCTTCAG
>DHAI01000097.1:1801-2280 GCA_002397355.1 Ruminococcaceae bacterium UBA4958
ATCCGCAAATTCGGGAATCCCGTCTCGTTCCAGCGCCGGTTCTGGCGGCAGGCGGTTTCCAGCACCCACGCGCCGATGGATTGGATCAGTCCCGTCTGCTCAGCTATCGGAATAAAGGTTTTCGGCATCACCATACCTTTTTCCGGAAGCATCCAGCGGATCAGCGCCTCACAGCCGACGATCAGGCCGCTCTGGATATCGAGCTGCGGCTGATAATATAGAAACAACTGTCCTTTCTCCTGAGCCCGGTAGAGAAGATTGCTCAGCCGCATTTTTTCGATGACTTCGTCCTTCATATCTTGGGAGCAGAGCGCGTACTGGTTTTTCCCTTTTTCTTTCGCGTGATACATGGCAGTGTCCGCGCTTTTGATCAGGTCTTCCGCGCCTCTGCCGTCCTGCGGGTAGAGGGCTGCGCCCATGCTGACCGTCACGAAATTCTTCTGCCCTTGCAGCAGCACGGGCTGCCGCAGTGCGGCGGA
>DHAI01000097.1:2464-7920 GCA_002397355.1 Ruminococcaceae bacterium UBA4958
AGCTTATCCAGAATATTGAGCAGATCTTTTGTCCCGCCGATCTGATTGAGCAGCAGGATAAACTCGTCGCCGCCGAAACGGCAGACCGTATCGTAACCACGCAGGCAACCGGTCAGCGTTTTCGCCACTTCCCGGAGCAACTGATCCCCGATCTCATGCCCCATCGTGTCGTTGATGACCTTAAACGAATCCAAGTCGATAAAAACCACTGATAGCATTTTTGCCGTCCGGTCCGCCAAAGGAATGGCTTTCTTCAGGCGGTCGTTGAACAGGAGACGGTTGGGTAGGCCGGTCAGCGGGTCGTGATAGGCGACGAACCGGATCTGTTTCTCGGCTTCCACCTTGAGCAGCGCGTCCGCCATAATCCCGGCGATCACTTCCAGAAAGGAGGCATCTTCCAGATTCCATTTCCGAAACGGGACGCGCGCGTTGAATCCGAGGATTCCCGAAAGCTGTCCGCCCCGTTTGACCGGAACGGCAACCAAAGCGCGTATCCCGGATTTTGACAGCAGCTTTTTCGCTTTCCGCGCCATGGGAGGCAGCCACCGGGCATCCCTCAGGACAACGACATGGGCGGCTTCAGCTTGCCGCTGAAATATGGGGGTCATTCCCGCGAGGGAACCCTTGAGCTCCTCCATCCCACTCTCGGTGTCCTCCACAAGCCACTCCTGGAAATAGCGGATGCCTTTCCCTTCCGGGCCAAGCAGGATGATGTACGCCCGGTCGCATCGGATAAACCGTCCGATTTGCTCCAGCGTCGCGCGCAGCTTTCCGTCCAGATTATCCTCGCCGACGGAAAGAAACGACTGTGAAATCTGCGCGATCAGCTTCTGCTTGACGGAATGATTGGCGTTCTCTTTCAGGCGGCGGACATAACTGTGATGAACATACAGCGCGAGAACGCCGGTGACGGACAGGATGAGAAGCCGGACGGCGTAATCGGAAGAGGCAAGCGTGATTCCGGGGGCCGGCAGATAGCTCCAGAGAAAAAGCTGGGACAAAAAAGAGGAAACGACCACGACCGTCAGAATAATCAGATGGTTGAACAGGAGAGAAGCGATCACCAGGGTAAAAAAGAGAGCCCAGGCCGTCGGATTTCCGGCGGATACAGATTCGATCGCCCCGGCCGGCACCACAAACGAAATCGCCGCGGCTACGATCAGCTCTCGGAGCCGTCCGTCGATTTTCAACGGATTGCTCACAAGGATGCATACCGCGACCAGCAACGCCGACAGGCTGAAAATCACGGAACCGCCCGGACTTCCGCCGAGCCTCGGGGCGAAAACAAGATTGAGCGCGGACACGCAAAGAGCCGTCAGGCCTAAAAAGATATAGGCGCTGGACCGTCCCGCTTCCTTAATAACAGCTTCGTCCGAAGGCTGCATGAAATGATACCGGCGGATGGAATACGCGATTGCAGCGAGGGGGATCAGCATAAAGACCGCGGCGAACTGCGGAATGCGCGCACCCGTGACGGCCGGCAAAATATCCGTGGATTCGCACAGCACCCCTGTAACCGGGAAGGAAAGCATCAGCAGAAAAGCTTGTCTGCGCACGTCGGCGGAATTGGAACGCCGGACCCACCGGCCCAGCAACCCGAGCCCCAGCGCCAAGAAAAGGACGGTCTGGGCCAGATTGATCCACGGCCAGACGCCGGAACGGACACCGGCGTTTACCCAGCCCCAGGCCGTGTACGACATGCTTCCGGGCCGGGACCCCGAAAAAGAAACGGCAAGATAGACCAGCACGTTCAGAAACGACGGGAGGTACGCGATCAGACAGAACCACCACTCCTTCAGAAGGCGAAGCTCCCCGGTCAGAGCCAGCAGAAACGTAAGAATCATGGAAACCGTAAAGCACCATCCGAATACCGCGAGACGACCCCCGAAAGCGGCCGGCGGTTCCTCACGTGCGCCGGCGGCGATTGCCAGCCCGAACGCCCACAGGACAAGCCCGATGCTGGAAAGAAGAAACAAACGGCTGATGCGGCGTTCCACCCCCTCCTGGATCAAATACGACGAAAGGGCGGAAGCGGCTCCGCAGGTCGCCAAAAGCAGCGTACAGATCAATATTTCCATGGCTCCTCCACCTTCATCCGATCATGTTAGGCACGGCCCTGTCCGTCCGGCCGGTCGCCGCTCACACGCCGTCCGCGCGCCGCAGATAGGTTTCCACCGTCTTGGCCGGCATCGGTTTATAATAATAGAAGCCCTGCACTTCGTCGCACATCCTTTGATTGAGGAAGTCAAGCTGCGCCTCCGTTTCTACGCCTTCCGCCACGATCTTCATGTTCAGATTTTTCGCAAGGCTGATGATCGTCTTTGTGATGGCCCGGTCTTTCTCGCTGCTTTCGATCCCGCGCACAAACTGGATATCCAGCTTGAGCCTGTCGACCGGCAGCAGCTTCAAACGGCTGAGCGAGGAATATTCCGTACCGAAATCGTCGATGGAAAGAGAAACGCCCAAATCCTTCAGCTCGGCAAATGTCCGTGGCAGGCCGGGGACGCCGCTGTTCGCGACGCTTTCCGTAATCTCCAGCTCCAGCTGGCTTGCGGACAGCCCTGTTTTTTGTAGCACGTCTGCCACCTGACGCACAAAATCGCCGGCGAGAAGCTGCTGCACCGAAACGTTCACGGCCATGCGTACGGGAAAGAACCCGCGCTCCCGCCAGAGCACGCTTTGCCGGCAGGCCGTTTCCAGCACCCATCTGCCGATGGGCAGGATCAGCCCTGTTTTTTCGGCGAGAGGGATGAATACGCCGGGACTGACAAGCCCCTTCCCGGGAAGCCTCCACCGCAACAGGGCCTCCAGCCCGGTGATTCCGCCTGTGGCAAGGCTCACCTGCGGTTGGTAATAAACGACCAGCTGATCTTTCTCCTGCGCCCGGTAAAGCAGATTGGTCATTTTCATCTGCTCAATCATTTCATCCTTCATGTCCTGCGAGCAAAGGACGTAGCTGTTTTTTCCCTTTGCCTTCGCGCGGTACATGGCGATGTCCGCATTGGAGATCAGCGTTTCGGCATCCTCGCCGTCCTGGGGATACAGGGACACACCCGCGCTTCCGGTCACGAAAAATTCCTGATCCTGCAAAACGACCGGCCGCCGGACGACGCCCATGATTTTATCCATGATCCTGCGGATGTCCGCCACCGAAGAAATCTGATTGAGCAGCAGGACGAATTCGTCGCCGCCGATCCGGGCGACCGTGTCATACCTGCGCACACAGTGGGACAACTCCGACGCCAGCCGTACCAGCAGTCGGTCCCCCGCCTCGTGCCCCATTGTGTCGTTGATCGACTTGAAGGAATCAATGTCGAGAAAAACGACGCCGATCATTTTGGCGGTCCGGCCCGCAAGAGTCATGGCCTGGGTCAGCCTGTCCTGAAGCATCCGCCGGTTGGGCAGCCCGGTCAACTGGTCGTGATAGGCGATATGCTGAACTTTCCGCACGGAATCCAGCTTCGTCAGTGTGTCCGAAACCATGTTGGCAACAAGACGCAGAAAATCGGATGATTTCCGGTCCCATTCGGGGACATGGCGGCGGAAGTAGAGACACAGGGCCCCGGTCCTTTTTCCGTCCCGCAGAAGCGGGGCCGACACGAAGAACCGAATACCGGCGGCGAGCAGGGCCCGCTTGAACGGCCCGTCCTCCGCATCCGCGGCCGAGAACCGAAGGACATTTCCCTCCGCCGGCATTTCTACCAGCTTTGAAACGACGGAACGCTCCTTTTCGGCGGCCGCTCCGGCTCCGCCCGGCCATTCGCAGAACGGGCCGCAGGGATCCCCTTTTTCATCGAGCAGGACCAGGGAAGCCCAATCAAACCGGAAGAAGCCGGCGCAGCATCCAAACGCGCGCCCGATGACCGTTTCCCAGTTGTCCACGTCGGCCGGCAGGAGTGCGCGGGAAATTTCGGCGGCCGTTTTTTGGCGCGCGGCGTGCTTTGCGTTTTCCTGCAGCCTGCGCCGGTAAACCATACTGACAAAATAGGCCAGCCCGGCCGTCAGCACGATCAACCCGAGGCGGACGATGAGCGCGGAAGCGTTGAGATCGGCCTTCGCCCGCGGGACGGCGGCCAGCAGAACCAACTGCGCCTGAAACGCGGAAAGCAGGATGGAAACAAGCAGAATGCGGCGGTTGAAAAGCATGCTGGAAACCATGAGAAGAAAAACGAAGGTCCAGATCGTGACGCCGCCGTACCGCGCGTAGCGGAAGGTGATCAGGGGGATGAACGCGGCGAAAAGGAAAGCCAGCAGGAGTTCCTTGACCGCGTCGTCGCGCAGGAAGCGGTTCAGCGTCCATACGAGCAGGCCGCCGACCAGCAACACACCGCTGAACACAAGGGTGTCCCTGCGGACATTTCCGGCGGCGGCGGCCTGGACGATGTTAATCGCGCTCGCTGCGAGAAAATAGCCGCCGAGAATCGCGTAGATCGTTTTTATGAGGGAGGCTTTGTTCAAAATAGTTTCATCCGGGTTCGGTTTTTCAAAGTGCATAAATCCCAGCCGTTTCACCGAATAGCAGACCGAAATAATGGGGAGCATGGCAAAACAGACGGCTACGCCCGGCAGCGGATGATAGACGTAGGGAAGCACCACGTCCGTCGCGGAGCCCAACACAACCATGGCCAGAATTGAGCAGAAAAATAGGCGGGCCTGTCTGCGCTGAAGGGGAAGGCCGGAATCCTTCGCCCTTTTTGCCCACTGCAGAAGCAGCACGGAGATGACGACGATAAAAACCAGCCAGTAGACGTAGTAGAAGGCGATCCAGAAATTCCAGGTATTGTTTACCCAGCCGAGAGATGTATGCGCAAGAGAAAAAGGGCAGTACCCCAAAAGAGGCAAAACGGACAGGCCGAACGCCGTCATGATGCCCGGAAGATAGATCGGCAGGTAGAGCCAGCGGCGTTTCAGAAGCTCCTCATGCCCGGACAGCAGCAGGACATAATGCAAAAGGTACCCGAACAGCATGGAATAGCCGAGCGGCGCAATAAAGCTGCCGGCCCATGCAGCGGCCGGGCCCTCCGCGGATACTCTCAGGCCAAGCCCGAATCCCCAGAGGAGGATCGAAACGCCGATGGCCAGGAGAAGTTTGTTGAGCCGATGCCGCATCGTCCCTTGATTAGCGTAGAGGGCGCAGGCGACCGCACTGGTCCCGGCTGTCAGGAGCAGGACACTGAATTGCATGGAAACGGATATCATAGGGCCACCTTCTAAACGCGGAAAGTCGAATCGGCGTGATTTTTGATTTGCCGATACGCCGCCGTTCAGCGCGCGGCGGGAAACGCACGGCAAGCGTCTGAAACGGGTGAATAGGCTGCGCACGGTCTCAATTGGATTCAGGCTTCCAAGAAAAGGATGGCGTCGGATTGCAAAGGAACGGCGCTCCCGCCCGCATAGGCATTCAAAGCATTAGGTATTCGAGATCTGTACAGAAAAAAAACTAAAAATACGGTAAA
>DHAI01000012.1:0-13338 GCA_002397355.1 Ruminococcaceae bacterium UBA4958
ATACAGTGATCGAACGGATGCTCGTTGATATAAAAAGATGTGATTCATTTGTGCTTTCTGCTGTAACAGGTGATTATGGAGATCAAATTAGTTCTATGTATAAATTAGGGGTATTCCTGTCTGTCCCGGTTCATATACGTTTAGAGCGTGTGGAGCGCAGGTCATTAGAACGATATGGAGAACGTGTTTTAGTTGGCGGCGATATGTATGAAAAAGAACAAGGATTTTTAGAATTTGTTAAAACCCGCGACCTTTCGGCCATTGACGAATGGGCAAAAACATTAACTTGCCCAATCCTTCATCTTGATGGCACGAAAGCGGTTCCGGAAAATATCCAATTAATAATCGAGAGGTACAGCCGCATAAAATAAGCACATCGGGAAACTACATATGACCGAACTTTCCACACAGAAGAAGCCGGCCCTTGCGTCCCGCCTGTTCTGTTTCGTCCGTCGGGAGTGGGTCCTCAGGGGAGCGGAAATGAATGACGGATGTGCCGCTGCCCTTGCAGACGGAAAGGCCAAGAAAGGCTGACGGCGGTTCTGGCAAACACCCGATAGGAAAGCGGAACGCGCGGAAGCCTTCGGAAAACAAGCGGCCGGCGCCGCCCGTAACCAACGGGCGGCGCCGGCCAAAGCCGCGTTCCTGAAATCACATTCTGTCGTGGCAGGTTCTTGAGATAACGTCGAGCTGCTGCTCTCTCGTCAAGTCGATGAATTTTACCGCGTATCCCGATACGCGGATCGTGAAGTTTGCGTACTCGGGTTTCTCGGGGTGCTCCATCGCGTCCTTCAGCTTTTCGGTACCGAATACGTTGACGTTCAGATGATGGGCGCCGCGGTCGAAATATCCGTCGAGGACATGTGTGAGCGTTTCGCTCCGCTCTCCCTCCGTATGCCCCAGCGCGCCCGGGCTGATGGTCTGCGTGTTGGAAATACCGTCGAGCGCGTACTCGTAAGGCAGCTTCGCAACGGAGTTGAGGGACGCAAGCAGCCCGTTCTTTTCCGCGCCGTAGGACGGGTTTGCGCCGGGCGACAGAGGCGTCCACGCCTGCCTTCCGTCCGGCAGCGTGCCGGTATTCTTGCCGTAAACGACATTGGACGTAATCGTCAGGATCGACGTCGTAGGCTCCGAATTGCGGTAGGTATGGTACTTGCGGATCTTCTTCATGAAGGTCTTGAGAAGCCACACGGCAATGTCGTCGGCGCGGTCGTCGTCGTTTCCATAACGCGGGAAGTCGCCTTCGATGTGGAAATCCACAGCCACGCCGCTTTCATTGCGCACGGGAGTGACCTTCGCGTATTTGATCGCGGACAGCGAGTCGACCACATGGGAAAAGCCCGCGATGCCGGTTGCGAACGTCCTTCTCACATCGGTGTCGATCAGAGCCATCTCCGCCGCTTCGTAATAATACTTGTCGTGCATATACTGAATCAGGTTCAGAACGTTCACATAAAGCCCCGCAAGCCAGTCCATCATGACGTCGTACTTCGCCATCACGTCGTCGTAGTCAAGCACCGCGGAGGTGACGGGTTTGTAAGCGGGCCCCACCTGCTGGCCGGTCTTTTCGTCCACGCCGCCGTTGATTGCATACAGCAGGCATTTGGCAAGATTGGCGCGGGCGCCGAAGAACTGCATCTCCTTGCCGGTCTGCGTGGCGGAGACGCAGCAGCAGATGCTGTAGTCGTCGCCCCAGATGGGACGCATCACGTCGTCGTTCTCGTACTGGATGGAGCTTGTTTTCACGGAAATGGAAGCCGCGTACTTCTTATAGCTTTCCGGGAGCCTCGAGGAATAGAGGACCGTGAGATTCGGCTCCGGCGCGGGCCCCATGTTCTCAAGCGTATGCAGGAACCGGTAGTCGTTCTTCGTCACCATATGGCGGCCGTCCGTTCCGAGGCCCGCCGTTTCCAGCGTGGCCCAGACGGGATCGCCGGAGAAGAGCTGGTTGTAAGAAGGGATGCGCGCGAACTTCACCATCCTCAGTTTCAGTACCAGATGGTCGATCAGCTCCTGCGCTTCCTTCTCGGTAAGCGTTCCTTCCTTCAGGTCGCGGTCGATATAGATGTCGAGGAACGTGGACACGCGGCCGACGCTCATCGCGGCGCCGTTCTGGCTTCTGATCGCCGCCAGGTATCCGAAATACAGCCACTGGACGGCTTCCTGCGCGTTGTTTGCCGGCTTTGAAATATCGAATCCGTATCCCGCCGCCATTTCCTTCATCTGCTTCAGGGCCCGGATCTGGTCGGCGAGCTCCTCCCTCTGGCGGATCACGTCGTCCGTCATGGTCCCGGACCCGCAGTTGGCAAAGTCGTCCTGCTTCTTTGCGATCAGGTAGTCGATGCCGTAAAGGGCAATCCGGCGGTAATCGCCGACGATGCGCCCGCGCCCGTAGGTGTCCGGCAGGCCGGTTATGATCTTGTTGTGGCGGGCCTTTTTCATTTCCGGCGTATAAGCGTCGAAAACCGCCTGGTTGTGCGTTTTATGGTATTCCGTAAAAATTTTGTGCAGCTCCGGGGCCGGGGTATAGCCGTACGTCGTGCAGGCTTCCTCCGCCATCTTGATTCCGCCGTAGGGCATGAACGCCCGTTTCAGGGGTTTGTCCGTCTGCAGGCCCACGACCTTTTCAAGGCCTTTATTTTCACTGTCGATATAGGCGGGGCCGTAAGCGGTGATGCCGGAGACGACCTTCGTCTCCATGTCCAGCACGCCGTTGTTTGCCCGCTCCTGCTTCTGAAGCTCCTGTACTTTTCCCCAGAGCTTGTTCGTCGCGTCCGTCGGCCCTTCCAGAAAGCTCTGGTCGCCGTCATACTGCGTATAATTGTTCTGAATGAAGTCCCTCACATTGACGTCGTCCGTCCAATGAGAGCCTTTGAAACCTCTCCACTCCCGCTTCATAACATTGCTCCTTTCTGAGATCGCGTGCAGCTTTCCGCTGCAATTCTGACTTTGACTATATTTTAACCGATACGATCCGTCGATTCCTTGATCGTAATCAAAAAAGCGCAGTCGTTTTTCCCGTTACCGGGCCGGCGAAGCGTTCTCCCGCGCGTTCGCAGCGCCGCTTTCGCCGCGGAGGATCCGTTCGGCGTTTTTTACGCGCTCCGCGCTTGGCGCTTCCACGCCCTCGAGGGAATAGGGGATGCCGAGTTCTTTCCACTTGTATTCCCCCATGGAATGGTAGGGAAGCACCTCGATCTTCTTCACGTTTTTGAGCGTGAGGATAAAGTCCCGCGTTCTCCGAAGGTAGCCGTCGTCGTCCGTGATCCCCGGAACGAGCACATGCCGGATCCAGACGGGCTTGCCGGTCTCGGACAGATAGCGGAACAGGTCGAGGATATTGTCGTTCGGCCGGCCCGTCAGCTTCCGGTGCTCCGCGGGGTCGATATGCTTGATATCCATCAGGAGAAGATCCGTGTACCGCATCAGCTCCTGGAATTTTGAAAAAAACGGTTCCTCCTTCGTGAAAGGCTCGCCGGCCGTATCGATTACGGTATTGATCCCGCGCGCTTTTGCCTTCCGGAACAGATCGAGAAGGAAGTCGATCTGCAAAAGGGGTTCCCCGCCGCTGACGGTAATCCCGCCTTCTTTTCCCCAATAGCCGCGGTACCGCTCCGCCTGGTCCAGCAATTCGTCCGCCGTGCGCAGGTCGTTGGAACGGGGGTCCCACGTATCGACGTTGTGGCAGTAGCGGCAGCGCATCCTGCATCCTTTCAAAAAGACGATGAATCGAATCCCCGGGCCGTCGACGGAACCGAAGGATTCTGTCGAATGAATCGCTCCTCTGATCATAAGCGGTCCCTCCTTTCCGCTGCCCTCAGCATACTCCCGTTTCCGCCCCTTTTCTTTGATCAGGATCAAGTTCCCCGCGGCGGATTCCGCCCGCCGGCCGAACGGCGCGGCGGGATGAAAAAAAACCGGAGGGCCCGCCGCCTGCGCTGCACAGGCGGCGGGCCCTCACGGCCGTTTCCTTCAAGGATTCGTTTTGTTTTTCGCGGGCAGCTTCACCGACCGGCTGGCCTCGTAGATCTTCTTCAGCTCGCCGCGGTTCGTGACCAGGATCTTCCCCTGCCCGAGCCTTTTGATGAGGCGGGCTTTTTCAAACCTGCTCAGGATTCTGCTGACGGTCTCCGGGCGCAGCCCGATGCTGGCGGCGATGTCCTCCAGCTTCAGCTTGATCTCCGGCCCGACGCACCGGATGTCCCTGTCCAGCAGAAATCCCGCCAGCCGCACTTCCGGGTTGCGGATGGAGAGCAGGAGCGCCTTTTCGTTGGAGTCCTTCAGCCGGAGCGAGAGCAGCGAGATGAGATTCATCGCGATGCTCGGGCGGTCCGCGAGGAACCGGATGAACTCGCTCTTTTTGATTTCACAAAAATCCACCTTTGTCAGGCACACCGCCGAATATGGAAAAACGGCGTTTTCAAGGAAAAGGTTTTCCCAGATGGCGTCCCCGTCGTGGATGATGTCGAGGATGTATTCGTTTCCGTCGGCATCGTATTTGCAGAGCTTGATCCTTCCTTTCCGGATGATCAGGACGGAGTCCACTTTTTCCCCCACCCGGAACAGCGTGCTGCCCTTTGCCCCGGTTGTCCGTATGGCGTGCTCCGTAAGGCTCTGCCGCACCTCTTCCGGAAGAGCGCCGAACAGCGGGACGCTCGTCGTGCACCAGATGCCCTCTTTGCAGTTTGCGCATCCGGGCGTTGTTTTTCGATCCGTTTTTTCCATCACCATAACCCCGCAGTAAATTTCAATCGCAAAAACGTCTTCTATCTATTTTATCACAACCCGGGCGGCATGGAAAAGGCCCAAAGAGGCGATCGGGCGCCATATTTTTCCGGAACCGCCGAATGTCCCTTGACTGCCTTCCAAAAAACGACAATTTACCTGTAAGCCCAAAAAAGCGCAATGCAGAAACAGGCGTTGGCAGCACCTGCCTCCTGCATACGGAGAACACGCCTCCATACGCAACCGATTCATCGGCACATTGCGGTTCTCGTTGTGCCGTTATGCGGCGCTGCCTGAAATATATTTAAGAGTTCTGAGGCGTGGGAACAATAGCGCCCAGCGCGGTCAGCCCGGCGCACAGCTTTTGATACGCCACTTCCCCGACCGGAACGTTCCCAAGAGCGGAAAGAGCCGCCGCGACTCCGGCGGCCTGCCCGTCCGCCATGCAGGACGCCTGGACGCGGTAGGCGCTGTTCGCTTCTGCGTCGCCGGAAATGCAGCGCCCTGCCGCGAGCAGCCGCTTTGAGCCTTCCGGCACCAGCGCGCCGTACGGGATAGTCGGCACGACTCCATCCTTCAAAAAGGCCTGCTCGATCCCGGTCGGGACATGGCGGTCGATCGGGTAAAACGAGTAGCAGATTGCGTCGCTATATCTTTTTCCGTTCAGGTAGTCCTCCTTCGTGATCGTTTTCCGGCCGATAATCCGATATGTCTCGCGGACGCCGCATTCGTCGGAGAAATTTACGATCTGCAGGTTTTCCAGTCCCGGCATTTTTCTCAAGGCGTTTCGAATGCGCATCAGCGAACATCTTGCGTCCATTTCAACTTTCGTGCGATCTTCCGAGGACGCTCCGTTTCGCATGGAAACATGCATGTTAATCCGCTTGTTTTTCAGTGAACCGAGAAGAGTTCCGCCCTGGAAGTCTTCGGGAAACAGCTCGTGAGTCCGGAAGGCTTGTGCCACATATCCGTTCAGAGCGCCTTCGTCGAGCGCGTTGAAATCATATCCTCCGAGATCGTGAATGAGCGTCGCAGGCTGGAGCGTTTGGCTCTTTTGCCGGGCATACCCCATGATTCCGGCAAGATCGGCATCTCCTGTGGCGTCGACGGCACGTTTGGCCGAAACCAGGCGCACCCCTTCTTTTCCCGCCGTCAGGAGAAGAACGCGACCGTCCTGTTCCTCCGCTCCGGATACCATGGTATGAAGCCGCACCGCCACGCCGCTTTTCCGGCAGGCTTCATCGAGCACATAAGCGTAGACGAAGCGGTTGATCAAAATCTGCTCTTCCCAGTGATGCTCGGGGCTGTGTACGATCTTGGGAATGGAAGCGCCGCCCAGCTCCCGCGCACGTAAAATGGCTTTCCAACACGGCCCGTCGATAATCTGTTTTCCCCACGCGTGAAAAAGGCCGGGGAAATTGACGCCGGCGGCAACGGCCGTTCCTCCCAGCACGCCGTTTTTTTCCATGAGCATGGTGCGCGCGCCGGTCAGGGCGCAGGCAACGGCGGCAAAGCAGCCGGCCGGACCGCCGCCGACTACGGCGACATCGGTTTTGACCGGTTCGTTTTCACTTGGATGAAAAGAATACATGCAGTACCATCTCCTTGAAAAATTAGGCGGCGGCGCACACTTCCGCGGGTTGCGCTTTATTCGATAACTATGATATGATAGAAACATCCTTTATTTTTCATCATAAGCCTTTCGAAGAATGGTCGCTTTCCCCGCGGGGTGCGGATGCGGTCGAGAAAACGGAGGGGCGGTCCATACCGGGAGAATCAGCGGGAAGGGTGTGGCTTTTTTCATGGACGATATACGGCAGGCCCGCAAAGTGCTGACCGACGTGGTGGAAAACGTCGGGAAAGCCATCATCGGGAAACGGCGGACGATCGAGCTGGTCGTGCTTGCCATGGCAAGCGGCGGCCACGTGCTGATCGAGGATATTCCGGGCGTCGGGAAGACAAGCCTTGCCTGCGCGCTTGCCCGGTCGGTGGACTGCGAGTTCAAGCGCATTCAGTTCACTCCGGACATTCTCCCCTCGGATATCACGGGGTTTTCCATCTATAATTCCGGCACGGGAAAATTCGAGTATCGTCCCGGGCCGGTGATGAGCAACTTTGTGCTGGCGGACGAGATCAACCGCACTTCCCCGAAAACGCAGGCGAGCCTGCTTGAGATCATGGAGGAGGGCAACGTGACGGTCGACGGCGTAAGCCACCCGCTGCCCCAGCCGTTCATGATCCTCGCGACGCAAAACCCCATCGAGTATCAGGGGACTTATCCGCTGCCGGAAGCGGAGATCGACCGCTTCACCATCCGGGTTTCCCTGGGCTATCCCGAAACGGAGGACGAGCTTCGGATCCTGTACAACTCGCATTGCAATCAGGCCGCGAACCTTTCGGCCGTCGCAAGCGCCGGCGATGTGCTCATGGTAAGGAAAAAGGTTTTATCGGTCCATGTTTCCGAAGAGGTGGGGCGCTATATCCTGGCCGTCGTGGGGGCAACCCGCACCGGCGGCGAATTTGCGCTGGGCGCGAGCCCGCGCGCTTCCATCATGCTGTTTCAGATGTCGCAGGCGCTCGCGCTGTACCGGGGGAGGGAATTCGTCATCCCGGACGATGTGAAGTTTCTTGCGCCCTTCGTGCTCTGCCATCGGCTGCTGCCGTCCCGCGGGACGAAAGCTTCCGGCGGAAAGGTCTCGGAGATCGTCGACGGGATTCTGGCGTCGACGCCGGCTCCCTCTTTGAGAGCATAGCGCATATGGATAGGAAAATCAAGCCGCCCGGTCTGCCGGTTTATCTGGCCCTGCTTGCGCTTTCCATTGCGGAAGCCTACCTGCTCAACAACCGCTTCGGCTATACGCCGCTGCTGTTCCTGCTTTTGCTGGCGCCCATAGACGCCCTGTGCGTCCGCCGCGCCCGCCGGCGCGTCCGCGGCCTGGGTTCGACGCCTTTTCGCGAGTCGCAGCGCGGGGAAGCCGTTGTGTTTTCCTATGCCTACCGGAACAGCGGCAGCCTTCTTGTCTGCCGCCTGAAAATCTCGCTGTGCCTGGCGGGGCCCGAAGGACTGAAATCC
Source organism: Ruminococcaceae bacterium UBA4958 (assembly GCA_002397355.1). Lineage (GTDB taxonomy): Bacteria > Bacillota > Clostridia > Oscillospirales > Acutalibacteraceae > Thermocaproicibacter. The sequence goes on from DHAI01000012.1 coordinate 7,799, forward strand.
GTCGCGGGCAAGGTGTCGTTCGACCTAGCGCCGGGAACGGTCGGGACCGTTCGGCTCTCCATGACGCCGGACCACATCGGGGCCTACCGGATGCGGATGCGGAAAGCCAGGATTTATGGGCCGGTGGGGCTCTTCGGCATGAAGCTGCCGGTCGAACGGCCCGCCGTCGCCGTCGTGGTCCCCTCCCGCGGGGAACCCGCCGCCCCCGGGGCCGGTGAAAAAGGAGGCCGGGACGAAAACGCGTCCCGGCCGGCGCAGGGGGGCCGCAGTTCCGGCAGTTACAACGGCGTCCGCGAGTACGCTCCCGGCGACCTGCTGCGCAACGTTCATTGGAAGCTGACGGCGCATACCCGTCAGATGATGACCTGCCTCTATGAGGAGGAAGAAGACTTTGTGACGGTCGCGGTCGATCTTCGCCCCGTCCGCGGCCCGGCGGAGGAAGCGCTGTGCGCGCGCGACCAGCTCTGCGAGTCGGCTTACCGGTCGGTCTGCGGCCTCGTGGAACGGGGGGCGAAGGTCCGCGTCGTTTTTTGGGAAGGGGAAGAACTCCGGACGCTGTGGATCAAATCGGACGCCGACCTGCCGGAAGCGGCGGTAAGCCTCGCGTCGTCCGAGCCGGCCGCCGAAGCGCTGACCGACGCGGCGGGAGCTTTCCCCGATGCCGGCGGGCTGCTGGTCGTGAGCGCGCACCTGGACGAAGGGCTCGCGCGGCGGCTGTGCGAATTTTCCGGCGTCTCCCGCAGAGCCTGCTTTCACTATATTGCGCCGGCGGATTTCGAGCGGGAAACCAGGAAGGCTTATTTTGACCATCTCGCGGAGCATGGCGTCGCGTGTTCGATAACGGCGGCCCCTCCGGCGCGGCAGGCAAAGAAAGAGCGCCTGCGCATCGAGCGGATCTCCGCATGGACGGGAGAGAACAATGAAAAGAGATTCCATCGGCAACAAAGCCGCTGAATACGGGCTGCTTGTGGCTGTGGGCTTTGCCTGCGCCTACGGCTTTCTGGCCCCTTTTGTTCCTTCTCAGATGATGAAGGACAATGTCCTTCCGATCTTTTTCGGCTGTGCCGCCGCCGTGTTTCTCGATCTCCTTTTTAAAAAAACGACGTGGTTCCTGGTGCTCCTTGCCACGGCCGACGTCGTCATGCTGTCCCTCTATCGGATGTTTTCGGATGCCGCCGGCAGTCCGCCGGCGGCGTCCGGGCTTTCCGCGGCGGGGGAAGCGCAGATCCGGTCGAGCGGATTCGTCTCGGCCTGCCTCTGCGTTTTTGCGGCTTTCGTTTCCCTGCTTGCCGCGCATTGCGGCAGGCGGCGTCTGACGGTTGCGATTTTCTGGGCAGGAACCACCGCGCTTTCCGGTTATCTCTCTTACACGGGGCACGGCGAAAATCTGCCGGCGCTGCTTGTCGTCACGGGAGGCTGCGCAGTGCTTTTTTACCGCGCGGGCGTGAAGGCGGGCCTGAAGAGGACTGCGGGAGGGGGCAGGCTGCTGCTCCGCACGACGGCGGCCGCCATGGGCGTGCTGGCCGCCGTGCTCGCCGTTACGCAGATCGGTTTCACGGGCCTGGAGACCATATTCCGTTCTTACCCGAGGATCGACGTTTCGGATTTTACAACGCGGCTGCAGGGCTCGCTGTTTTCCACGAGCGGCTTTGAGGATTACGACCCGAACCGGCTGATCGGCCTGCGGACCAGAGTGAACGAGACGCCGGTGCTGGAGGTCCGCGCGGACGGGCCGTTCTACCTGCGCGGCCGCATCTACGACACCTATACGGGAAAATCCTGGCGGGCCGCGCCTTCGTCGGAGGGCGACGACGTCTATCATCAGAGCCTGTCGCCGCTCACTTCCGGATCGAGCATCGGGCAATTTCGCCAGAGGAATTTCCTTTATAACCCCTTCAGCGGGTCGATCCTTTTTCTGAGCTATCATCAGATCAGCGTCACGACGAAGACGGAAGGCCAGAAATACCTTTTTTTACCCGCCGTGATAGCGGGCGGGATCGGAAGCCGGGGGGACGAGACGGCGCTGAAGCACACCTATCCCGATTTGGAAACGGCGCGGCCGCTGCCGCTCGGCACTGAATATTCGCTGACGTACTGGCAGCCGGATCTCAGCAGCAGGGTTTTCCTGAACGGGGCCGGAAACCAAGGGAACCGTTCCGATGGCTTTGCGGCGGAGCGGCAGATCGACGGCGAAATACAGACCGCTTTCGGTTCGACGGCCGGGCTTACCGCCCGCACGGTCGCGCTCGCAAAAAGCATCACAAAAAATTGCTCCGACGAGTTTCAAAAAGCCGAAGCCGTCAAGCGCTGGCTGGCCGACAACTGCACCTATACGCTTTCTCCCCCGCAGCCGTGGGGAGGCCAGGATTTCGTAGACTACTTCCTTTTCAATTCCAAGAAGGGATACTGCGAGCATTTTGCCACGGCGATGACGATGCTGATGCGTGCGAGCGGCGTGCCGGCGCGCTATATCGAGGGCTATGCCTCGCCCACCGTCTCCGGATCCGGGCTGTATGAGGTGACGAACGCCCAGGCGCATTCCTGGGTGGAGTTTTATTCCCCGCTGTGCGGCTTCCTTCCCTCAGATCCGACTCCGGCCTCCGCTCTTCCGAGGCCCCTGACTCAGGCGGAGGCGCAGCGGACGCCCTCGCAGGGATCCTCTTCGGCGCCGTCCAGCGAAGCGCCGCCACCGTCTTCCGAGCCTGCTTCGTCCGCGGCGTCTTCCTTTGCCCCCTCATCCCTTTCGCCGCGGTCCCCGGCGGCATCCTCCGGCGTCCTCCCGGGAAACCGGGCCGGCGCGGACTTTTCCGCCGGTTTCCTGGTTGCCGCTCTGATCGTGCTTCTGGTCCTTTTCCCGTACGCCGGCAAAGCCGCCTACCGCGCGCTGTGGTTTGCCGTGATCCGCAGGCGGGACGACCGAACACTGGTCCTGTCCCTTTACGGGTATTTTGCCGCCGTGCTCGCGAAGCTCGGTTTCCGCGTTCCTTCCGCGGGCACGCCGCAGGAGCTTGCCGACAAGGTCCGCGGTCAGCTGCGATTCGGTTCCGTCAGTTTCGACAGAGTGACGCGTCTGTATCTGGAAGTGCGTTTCGGCGAACGCGGGCTGACCGCCGTCGAGCGGAAGGAATGGATTTCTTTTTATCACGCGCTCCCGGCAGCGTGCAGAATCAAGCTGGGAAACCTGCGGTATCTGCTGATGTACCCGTTCCTGCACTGATCCCGGCGCCGTACCGCCGCCGGCCGGAACGCGGAACCGCAGCCAAAAATTTGCAGCCGGGCGAAAGCCCGGCTGCTTTTGCACGGCATGAAAATATTTTTCAGAAAACTGTTGACATTGACGTTGCGTCATGGTCTATCATGCGAATTGCGGGAGGTGGGACAATGGAATACACCGTTTCCAAGCTGGCAAAGCTGGCGGGCGTCAGCGCCAGGACGCTGCGGTATTACGACAGATCCGGGCTGCTTTCGCCCGCCCGGGTAAGCCCGAACGGGTACCGGATCTATGGGCGCAAGGAAGTCGACCGGCTCCAGCAGATCCTGTTTTACCGCGAGCTCGGCGTTCCGCTGGCGGAGATCCGGAAAATTTTGTCGTCCGGGGATTTCGACGGCCTCTCGGCGCTTCAAAGCCATTTGGCCGCCCTGTTCGCAAGGCGGGAACGGCTGAACCTGCTGATTGCCAATGTACAAAAAACCATCGAAACCATGAAAGGGGAGACGACCATGAGCGACAAAGAAAAATTCGAAGGCTTTCTTCACAGTCTGGTCGACAGCAACGAGCGGCAATACGGAGAAGAAATCCGGGCAAAATACGGGGACGCCTGCGTTGACCGCTCCAGCGCCAAAGTGCTGCATATGAGCCGCGGACAATACGCCGGGCTGGAAAAGCTGACGGCGGAGCTGAACGCAACCCTCAAGGCGGCCTTTGCGCAGGGCGATCCGGCGGGGGAGCTGGCGCAGAAAGCCTGCGGGCTGCATAAGCAATGGCTGTGCTTTTACTGGGACAACTACAGCAAAGAGGCGCATATCGCCGTGACGCGGATGTATGTGGACGACCCGCGCTTCACCGCGTACTACGACAAAATCGCCCCCGGCTGCGCGGCCTTCCTGCGGGATGCGGTAGCGATCTACTGCCGGTGACGCGGCGGGAGTTCCGCGCAACGCGGATGCTCAATTCGACGACGAGGCGTTGGCCGCGGCCGCGGAGCTTGCAGCCACGGCGGCGCACATGGCGGCCTGCTGGGCGACGAGCAGCGATACCGTGCCGTTGACCGCCGCGGCCTGCATGGCCTCGTCCTTCACGTAGTCTCTCTGCGCCACGATCCCGGCGTACATCAGCCGCTGCTTGCGGGGGACGCCGCCGAGGAGCCCGAATCCCTTCTGCCGGGAAAGCCAATCGTCGATCTCGGCGATTTCCTGGACGATTTCGTCCAAAGCGCCGCCGGACATGGCCAAAACGCCCAGCGTCGGCAGCTCGTAATCCGTTCCGTACTTGTGCCCCGCCGCTTTCAGCTTCTCGAAAAGCTCCATCGTCTTTTCACACTTCGCGGCGGGCAGGCCGTCGCAGAGCGCCAGCACATGGCTGAGCGACTGGACGGCGTTTGAAGAAAAGAAATTCGGTTTTAAAGCGCGGTAACACTGCTCCGCGTCTTCTATCATCCCGTCATCCGTCTTCTGCGAAAGGGCCATGAGCGCGCAGAACGCGCTGTCTTCCCCCGACGTCAGGAGCGGATGCTCTTTTTTCAGCCGGCCGTAAATCGTCCGCGTTCTCAGGGCGATCGCCTCATACCGGGAGGGCTGCGCCGTTTGCGCAAGAATCATTGCGGCAAGCGGCAGATAGGCGGACGCAAGGAAATCCCTTTTCAGCAGCCGATACGCCAGCAGCCCGTTTTCCAACGTCCGCTCCGGATCGTCTTCGCCGGCCGCGAGCATCGAGGCGATCGGAGACCGGGCGACGCCGCGGAAGTTGGAGAACAAGCCGCATCTTTTCTTGAGCAGGTTTTTGCAGTTCACCAGAACCGCCCCGTCCGCCGTCTTTCCTTTCCCCGTAAAGATACCGGCGCAGGCGAGGTGGAGCAATCCGCTGTCCCAGGGAAAAACGGACTTGACCGCATCGCGGTTTTCTATCAGCAGTTCGCAGTTTCTGAGGGTTTGCTCTTTCATGGAGGCCTCCTTTTATTTCTATCCTTGGGGCATGATGCTCCCTTCCGGAAGCCCTTCGGGTGGACCGGACGCGGAAAGTCCCCTCCGGGAATATTGCCGCCGGGCGGAAGGGTCGGCGGCCGTCCCGTTCAGGCTCCGGCGGCGGAACGGCCGCCGATGCGCATGCGGATTTTCTTCGCCAGAAGGACCAGCACCAGAACGGCGACGGAAACGAGCGCGGTGAATCCCCCCGGTGCCACATTGAGGTAATAGGAAGCGAACAGCCCCACCATAATATCGACGAAGCTGAAAAGGATGGAGAACAGCAGGGTGGTCCGAAACCCCTTTTCCAGCTGCAGGGCGGTTGCGACCGGCAGCGCGATCATCGAGCTGAGCACCAG
>DHAI01000012.1:13723-15508 GCA_002397355.1 Ruminococcaceae bacterium UBA4958
GCGGTGCCGACGCTCAGCGCGAGCACGATCGTGAGGATCAGGTCCGTGAATTTCCTGAAATACGTCCGCAGAAACTCGATCAGCGCGCCGCAGACGGAGGTGAACACGAACGCCCCCAGCACGGGGTTCTGGCCGCACAGCAGCCCGAGGGCGATCCCGGCGAGGGAGGCGTGGGACAGCGTGTCGCCGATCATGGAATAGCGCCGGAGCACCAGGAAGATCCCGATGCAGGGGCAAAGGATCGAAATGAACACGGAAACGAACAGCGCGTTCCGCATGAAGCCATACTGCAGCATTTTACCCACCTATCCTGTTTTCCCTGAGATATTCGTCGGCGTACTGCCTGGGGGAACAGGTGTGTCCTTTGCCGTCGACGAGATGGTAGATCAGCGTGGAATTGGCCACGGCGGCCTCCAGATTGTGTTCTACCGAAACGATGGTGATCCGGCCCTTCCGGTTGATTTCCTTTAAAAAGCCGTAAATCTCTTTCTGGCTCCCGACGTCCACGCCCGTGGAAGGCTCGTCCAGGATCAGCAGGTCGGGGTTCCCGATCAGGGCCCTGGCGACCAGGATCTTCTGCGTCTGGCCGCCGGAAAGGTTCCCCATCAGGGAGTCCGAGAACGCGGACATCCCGACGCGCTCCAGGCTTTTTCGGGGAATTCCCTTATCTTTCAGCTTCAGAAGCCTGCGGTAGGAGTTCAGCATCTCGTAAACCGTGATCGGAAAACCGGAATTGGAGAAATCGCTTTTCTGCGGGACATACCCGATCCGCTTGGCGCGGGTGGCGATCTCCCCGGAGGTCGGTTTCAAAAAACGCAGAATGAGCCGCATCAGCGTGCTTTTTCCGCATCCGTTTTCCCCGACGACGGAAACGTATTCCCCCGCGTGTATCTCAAGGTCGATCCCGTTCAGAACGTACGGCGGAGAGCCCGTATAGGAAAAATATAACTTTTTTGCCTGGATCATGATGACTTTCCCTCTTCCGCAATCGTGGAAAACATACCTGCCGGGCCGGCAAATCGGTTTCCTTTTCTCATTATAAATACAAACGGTTTCCGTTTGCAAGGAAAATCTCTTGGAAACAATAATTTCGACGACCGGAAACGCTCCGGCGGAATCCGGGAAAAGGACTGCGGCGGCGGCGGATGGGAGAAATTTCGGGCGGCCGGAAAATCCCCGGACCAAATTTCTATTGACAAGGAATTCCTTCCGGGCTAAGATAGAGGTGCGGATAAATACAAACGGTTCGCATTTGCATATTATGATCATCCTGGAGGCTGACGAGAATGTTAAAACGGTATGTTGCGCTCCTGCTGGGCGCGGCGGCGGTAATCGGCATGGGGCTCACGGCGTGCGGAGGGACGAGCCCGGCAAGCTCGCAGGCGCCGAGCGCCGCCCCGTCTTCGGAGGTAAGCGAAGCCGCGGCGGACAAGCTGAAGGTTTCCGTCACCTTCAACGCCATGAAGGAGTTCACCGAGGCGGTCGGCAGGGACAAGGTGGAGATCTCCACCATTATCCCGGACGGGACGGAGCCGCATGATTTTGAGCCGAAGGCACAGGATCTTGCCGGTCTCAGCACGGCGAAGGTCTTCGTGTACAGCGGCTTCGGCATGGAGTCCTGGGCGGACAAGGCGATCCAGTCCGCGAACAACCCGGGCCTGGTTACGGTGGAAGCCTCGAAAGGCGCGGAACCGATCAAAAACACCGATCCGGGGGAAATTGAGGAGCACGGTCAGTACGATCCCCACATCTGGCTCAGCCTGAAGGGCGCCGAGACCGAAGTGA
>DHAI01000012.1:15737-16556 GCA_002397355.1 Ruminococcaceae bacterium UBA4958
AAGTTCAAGTCCGCGCCCAAAAAGAGCTTTGTGACGGGACATGCCGCTTTCGGCTATCTCTGCCGCGATTTCGGGCTGGAGCAGAACAGCGTGGAAGACGTTTACGCCGAGGGAGAGCCCAGCGCACAGCAGTTGACGGATCTCGTCAAATACTGCAGGGAGCACAAGGTCGAGACCGTTTTCGCGGAGGAAATGGCGAGTCCCGACGTTTCCAAAACGCTGGCCGATGAAGTCGGAGCGAAGGTCGAGACCGTTTACACCGTCGAAAGCAGCGAGGGTGGAAAAACCTACCTGGAGCGCGTCGAGAGCAACCTGAGCAAGATCTACGACAGCCTGAAAGGGTGAGCCTGAGCTCCGGCATGGGTTTCGCGGAGAAACCATAAAGAATTGGGACGGATTCCGTTCGGGAAGGGCCCTGTTTTGCGTTTCGCGCACGCATTGGGGGCTCTTCCCACTGCGTTTCGACAGGCGGCTTTGCGGCTTTCTCCGCGCGGACTATCCGTCTTTAAAATCAGGGAGAAATATGCTACAATTTTCCTGTCGGAAGATTTTGGGACGCGGCGGCGCGCCGTGGCTCAGCGGATATGGACGCAAAGCGGGGACAGGCAGGCAGACAGCAGCGAAGGCCCGCGAGGAAGAGCTGCCGTGGAAAGCCGGCGGAATCGCTGATCGCGGGGTCCTTCCGGCCCGAGGAAGCGATGCGGTTCCCGGCTTATCCTGCTTTGTACGCGCGTGATTCTGTACCGCCAATCAAAAGAATGGGAAACAATAACATGCGAACCGACATCGTTTGCTTATATAGAAAGGGGTGGTATGTTG
>DHAI01000063.1:0-1467 GCA_002397355.1 Ruminococcaceae bacterium UBA4958
TGGTGCATCAGATGCGCGCAGTGATGGCTCACGTAGCGGTGCGAGGTGCCGTGGAAGCCGTAGCGGCGGATCTTGTATTTCTCATAATACTTGTAGGGGATCGCGTAAAGGTAGGCTACCGGCGGCATGGTCGCGTGAAAAGACGTGTCGAACACGACGCATTCGGGAAGGTCTTTCCCGAAAACCTCCCGGCAGGCGAGGATGGCGTCCAGCTCCGGCTTGTTGTGCAGCGGCGCGAGCGGGATCAGGCTGCGGATACCCTCGATGACCTCGTCGTTCACGAGGACGGACTTGTCGAAAACGGCCCCGCCCTGCACGATGCGGTGGCCGACGGCGGAAATCTCCGAAAGGCTGGCGACGGCGCCCTCTTCCTTGTCCGTGAGCACTTTCGTCACATACCGGAACGCATCCACATGGTTGTCCATCTTTGCGGGGTCTTTATGGTATTCCCCGTCGCCGAGCTTATGCTTGATGAACGAGTCCCCCATTCCGATCCGGTCGCAGATGCCTTTTGCCAGCACCGTCTCGGTGTCCATGTCGATGAGCTGGTACTTCAGGGACGAACTGCCGGCGTTGATCACGAGAATTTTCATATTAGAACAATCCTTCCAATCTATGAATATGATGAAAATTGATTCCAGACTTATTTCCATACAGTTCCGAGAGAAACTATTGTAAAAAGCCGCAGGTTCATGTAAAATAAAAATATAAGACAAACGAATTATCCTGGGAATCGGGCGAATCGAATGCAGATTTTTAGACTTTTATTATGATAATACAAACGCAAAATAAATTCAAGGAGTTTATCCTATTATGGTGACTGCGGGTATTATAGCCGAATACAATCCGCTGCACCGGGGGCACGCCTTCCTGATAGAAGAGCTGAAACGCAGGGGCGCCGACGGCATAGCAGTCGTATTGAGCGGGAATTTCGTTCAGCGCGGGGACGCAGCCGTACTTTCCAAATGGGCAAGGACAAAGCAGGCGCTCGCCTGCGGCGCAGACCTTGTGCTTGAGCTGCCGCTTCCGTGGGCTGTTTCCGGAGCGGAGCATTTCGCGCTCGGCGGCATCGCCGTTTTGGCTGCGCTCGGTGCGGACTCGGTGGGATTCGGCAGTGAGTGCGGGGATTTGAAGCAGCTTCAGAAAGCGCGCGAAGCGCTTGCCTCTCCCCTTCTCCACAGCGCCATGGAAGAAGCTTTGCAGAGCGGAAGGACATTCGCAGCGGCCCGGCAGAAGGCTGTCGGCAGCCTGTTCGGGGAACAAACAGCCGCGTTGCTGAGAGAACCGAACAACGTCCTCGGCATTGAATATTTGAAGGCAATCGAAACGTTAAAGGCGGATCTTTCTCCTTTTACGGTTAGACGAATAGCTACGGAACACGGAAGCGGCCTGGCGCGGGGCGAAAACGCCTCTTCCGCGGCAATCCGCAAGTTGCTGGAACGCGGAAAGGATGTTTCCCCGTTTTTA
>DHAI01000063.1:1759-12794 GCA_002397355.1 Ruminococcaceae bacterium UBA4958
CTGTATTTTTCCGCAAAGTCAAAGCGCTATACGCTGGCAAGAATCCGACGCATCGTTCTTTCCGCCTTTCTTGGCATGGACGCCTCGTACGGCGCCGGAACACCCCCTTACCTCCGTGTGCTGGGAATCGGCCCTCGCGGTCCGGAAATCCTGAAAAAAGCGAAGAAAAAAGCGCTTTTGCCCATCGTCGGGCGGTACGCGGACGTTGTCCCGCTCGGTACCGGGGCAAGAAGAATTTTCGCCCTGGAAAGCCGCGCAACCGATCTGTACGCGCTTTGCATGCCGAAACCCGCTTCTTGCGGGCTTGAGCAGACCAGTAAAATTGTTGTTTCTTGATCTTATATTTTGAAAGGAATGGATCCACCTTGGAAATCAATGAAATCGAAGACGAAAATTTTGGGAGATGCGTCAAAATTTCAAACCATATTATCGACGCCGTCGTCTCCGTCGACTTTGGTCCGCGCATTCTGTTCTTCGGCTTTTCAGGCGAAGAAAACGTTTTTTATACCGATCCCGACCGTCTTGAGAAGATCTCTCAGGATTCAACCGGCGGCCAGACACGGACATTCTACTATTACGGCGGGCACAGACTTTGGTTCAGCCGGGAGCGCTCGGCAAAGACGATCCTGCCGGACAATGAACCGGTCGTCTACAGCATCCTTCCGGACAGCGTCCGTTTTCTTCCGCCGAAACAGAAGTCGTCCGATTTCCAGACCGGCTTTGAAATCATCATGGGAGAAGATGCGGCGGATATTATGGTGGTCCACACGGCGAGGAACTGTTCCCGCGAGGTGCGTACCTGCAGTCTTTGGCCGATCACGATGCTGGCCGGGGACGGACTGCTGATCCTGCCGCAGAATATTGATGGGAACTCCCCCTTCCTGCCAAACAGGATCGTCGCGTTCTGGCCCGGAACGGATACCCACGACAAACGCATTTTTTTTGGAAATCATTACCTGACCGTAAACCAAACGGCTGGGAACGAAAAGGTGCTGAAGATCGGCTGCAACGATGTGTTCGGCTGGTCCGCTTTCGTGGGGAAAAAGTACACTTTTTTAAAGCGTTATGTGCACAATACGCAGGCGGCCTACCCGGACTTCGGCTGTTCCTGCGAGCTGCAGCTCTATAAAAATTTTTGTGAAATACAAACTTTAAGCCCCGTCTACCGTGTGGAGCCGGATCAGGGCATCCGATACGTGGAGAACCTTTCCGTTTTTCACACCCACACCAGCGTGGCGCCGCAGGACGAAGACGGCATTACAAGATATATCGACAACCTGAAATGACATTCCCCGCATTGTTTCCGCACACGACGCCGACTCGCCGTCTCCAAAGGGAAATCAGAAAAACGCTTTCCGGCGCAACTTTATTCAACGCTGGAAAGTGTTTCTTTGTCTATGAAAATTACGGAAATTACCCGTTCTTTTTTTTGTTCTTTGAAATCGGCTCAAGCGACGTCTTTTCCGGCCTGTTGTTGGAAATGCAATAGCAGAGAGTCATCAGGCTGTCGTTCAGGTGCACGTTTTCCACGATTGCGTCCGGATACTGAAGCGCGATGTCGTAATGGCTGAAGTTCCAGAAATTCCGAATTCCGAGTTTATAAAGGATCTCGCTCAGCTTTTCCGCCGAATCGCGCGGAACGCAAAAGACGGCCATTTTCGGCTCCCTTGACTTACAGAACTCCTCGATCCCGGAGACATCGCGGACCGTGAGGTCAGCGATCTTTCTCCCGATCTTTTCGGGAGAATTGTCAAACACACCGATCAGACGGAACCCGTCCGATTCAAAAATGATGTGATTCGCAATCGCATGCCCCAGGTTCCCGGCGCCGATCAGGATTGCGGGATACCGATGCGGTATGCCGAGTATTTTTTCAATCTCGTCACAGAGCTGACTGACCAGATAGCCGTACCCCTGCTGGCCAAATCCCCCGAAACAGTTCAGATCCTGCCGGATCTGGGAAGCGGTAAGCCCCAGCTTCTGCGAAAGCTCCGTCGATGAGATTCGCGTTACCCCCTTCTTTTTGAGATGACGGAGAAATCTGTAATATCTCGGCAGCCTTCGGATGACTGACATGGATATATTCTCATGCCTTGGCATTTTATGAAAACCTCCCGAAAGATTTGCATCTTTTCGCTAAGGGTCAATTCATCAAGGAAGAAAGCGCCTCGCCGACTTTTTCCAGGAAAGTATCCGTATCCACAGCCGTTTTATTCTTCTGCGTCGAGACGCGGGCCAGGTCCCCGGTCATCACGCCGTTTTCAATGGTGCGGATTGCGGATTCCTCCAGCTTTCCGGCAAACTCGGGAAGCTCGGGGATGCCGTCGAGCTGGCCGCGCTTTTTAAGCGCGCCCGTCCACGCGAAGATCGTAGCGACGGAGTTCGTGGAGGTCTTTTCACCTGCAAGGTAGCGGTAATAATGGCGCTGTACCGTACCGTGGGCCGCCTCATACTCGTAGCAGCCGTCCGGCGAAACAAGCACGCTCGTCATCATGGCCAGGCTGCCGAAAGCCGTTGCGACCATGTCGCTCATCACGTCGCCGTCATAGTTCTTGCAGGCCCATATAAACCCGCCGTCGGAGCGGATGACGCGCGCGACCGCGTCGTCGATCAGGGTATAGAAATACGAAATGCCCGCATCCTCAAACCGTTTCCGGTAATCGGATTCATACAGCTCCGCAAATATATCCTTAAAGCGACGGTCGTACGTTTTGGAAATCGTATCTTTGGTGGAGAACCAGAGGTCTTTTTTTGCTTCCAAAGCGTACTGAAAACAGGATTTCGCAAAATTTTCAATGCTCGGGTCGAGATTGTGCTGCCCCTGAATCACGCCGGCGGAGCGGAAGTCGTGGATCGTCGCCCGTTTTACCGAACCGTCGGAACGGGTGACGACAAGCTCCGCCTTTGCGCCGGCCGGGACTGTCATCTCCACGCTGCGGTAGATATCTCCGTATGCGTGGCGCGCGATCGTAATCGGTCTTTTCCAGGCCGGGATAAGGGGCGGGATCCCCTTGACGAGGATCGGCGTGCGGAAGACCGTGCCGTCCAGCACGGCGCGGATCGTAGCGTTCGGCGATTTCCACATGTCTTTCAGATGATATTCCTTTACGCGGCCTGCGTTTGGCGTAATGGTCGCGCATTTCACGCCAACGCCGAGGCGTTTTACCGCCTCGGCGGCTTCCTGCGTCACCTTGTCATCCGTCGCGTCGCGATTTGGAAGCCCAAGATCATAGTATTCCGTTTTCAGGTCGATATATGGCTGGATCAGGATTTTCTTGATCTGTTTCCAGATAACGCGTGTCATCTCGTCGCCGTCCATTTCGACAAGCGGCGTCTTCATCTTTATTTTCTCAGCCACTGCGTGCACCCCTCATTCTTTTGAATGTTTTTCCCGAGTATAGTTCAGGAGTCCGCCGGCGAGGAGTATCTCGCGCTGGCGTTCGCTGATCATGGCGGCGACTTCAAACTCCTGTTTCTTTGTGAGGTTCACCACCCTGATTTTTCCGCCGCCGACGACTGCGTCGCGGACACCCGGCAGAACGAGCTCGTCCATCTGCCCCACGTTTTCATAATCGCCCTCGCGCACAAAAACGAGGGGAAGAATGCCGGCGTTCACCAGGTTTGCACTGTGGATGCGGGCGAAGCTTTTGGCGATCACGGCTTTTACGCCGAGGTAAAGCGGGACGAGAGCTGCGTGTTCGCGGGAAGAGCCCTGGCCGTAATTGGAGCCGCCGATGATGATGGAGGCGCCGTATTTTCTGCAGCGTTCCGGGAAGTTCTTGTCGCAGACCGCGAAACAAAACTGTGAAAGATACGGAATGTTGGAACGGTAAGGCAGGATCTTTGAGCCGGCGGGCATGATATGGTCCGTCGTGATATTGTCGCCCACCTTCAGCAGCGCCCTTGCGCGGATTTCCTGCGGAAGAGGGGAAGCGGACGGGAACCCCTTGATATTCGGTCCCCGGAGGATTTTCACGTTCTTCGCTTCCTCAGGCGGTGCGGGCGGGATGATCATGTTGTCGTCCACGTCGAAATGGTCCGGCGTCCGAATCGTTTTTTCCGCACCCAGCGTGCGCGGGTCGGTCAAGACGCCGGCCAAGGCGGAAGCGGCGGCCGTTTCCGGGCTCACGAGGTAGACCTGCGCGTCGGCCGTCCCGGAGCGGCCGGGGAAATTGCGGTTAAAGGTGCGCAGGGATACGCCGCCCGAGTTTGGGGACTGCCCCATGCCGATACACGGGCCGCAGGCGCACTCCAGGATGCGCGCTCCCGCGTCGATCAGGTCGGCCAACGCGCCGTTTTGGGCCAGCATATGATACACCTGCTTTGAGCCCGGCGAAATGGTCAGGCTCACATGCGGGCTGACGGTCTTTCCCTTCAGCATCGACGCAACCCGCATCATGTCGCGGTAAGAAGAGTTCGTGCAGGAACCGATGCAGACCTGGTCGACCGGGATCGGGCCGATTTCCCCCACGGTTTTTACGGCGTCCGGGCTGTGCGGGCAGGCAGCCATGGGAGAAAGGTCGGAAAGGTCGATGCGGACCGTTTCGTCATAAACCGCGTCGCTGTCCGGCAAAAGTTCCGTCCACTCTGCTCCGCGCCCCTGCGCTTCCATAAACGTCCGCGTCACTTCATCCGACGGAAAGACGGATGAAGTGGCGCCGAGTTCCGCCCCCATGTTTGCGATGGTGGCGCGTTCCGGCACGGAAAGGCTCTTCACGCCTTCCCCGCCGTACTCGATGATCTTTCCGACGCCGCCTTTTACGGTGAGGCGGCGCAGCACTTCGAGGATGACGTCCTTTGCGCTTACCCAGGCGGGAAGTCTGCCGTCCAGCTCAATCTTGACCATGCGCGGCATGGAAATGTAGTATGGGCCTCCGCCCATTGCGACAGCCACGTCGAGGCCGCCGGCGCCGATCGCCAGCATGCCGAGCCCACCGCCCGTCGGCGTATGGCTGTCGGAGCCGATCAGCGTTTTTCCCGGTATGCCGAAACGCTCCAGATGGACCTGATGGCAGATGCCGTTCCCGGGGCGGGAAAACCAGATGCCGTGCCTTTTTGCCTCCGACTGGATAAACCGGTGGTCGTCCGCATTTTCAAAGCCGGTCTGGAGCGTATTGTGGTCGATATACGCGACGGAGCGTTCGGTTTTCACACGGTCCACGCCCATCGCTTCAAATTCAATATACGCCATGGTGCCGGTCGCGTCCTGCGTGAGCGTCTGGTCTATCCTCAGCCCGATCTCGGCGCCGACTTTCATCTCACCGCTTACCAGGTGCCCGGCAATGATCTTTTGCGCGATGGTTTTTCCCATTTAAATCAACTCCCGCAGATTTTCTTTGAAGCCGGAAACGCTAAAACGGATTAAAATAAACATTATAATTATGTGACAAAATCATCTGATTGTCAATAACTTAACATCTTGCCGAAGATATTTCTCTCCGCCGTCGGCGGGCAGAGCGTTTCATTTCCTTTCGTTCGTTTGCCAATAGAGTAGGATGATCCACGCAAAAATATATCGAAACTATTCTAATTAAATTGACAATCAATAGCAACACATGATATGATATTTGAAACCGAGAAATCGATAGAGGCGCGGATTTCATGATTAGCCGCTGCGAGGCCGCCCGGGCCGCGAAGCAGCCGCGAAAGGGAGGTCCGCCGAAGGAGGCAGCCGCCGGGCCGGCAGCCGCCTGGTTGCAGTGTGAACAGCACCCCAACTGTCATCATCGTTTTGATGGAGCGCTATCACGGCTTACCGGTCGCAAAGCGGGGAAGCTTTGAAACTCCATAGAAACAACAACCGGTTTTGAAACCGGCTTTTTTATTTCCCGGGCATATGGCGCCGGAGAAGCGCGATTACAGGAGGGCTATTCTTATGAAACAGTATCAGGTCGGCATCATCGGCGCGACGGGCATGGTCGGTCAGCGCTTTGCCACTCTGTTGGAGCACCATCCGTGGTTTCATGTCGCCGTGCTCGCCGCCAGCTCCCGGTCGGCCGGAAAAACATATGAGGAGGCGGTCGGCGGACGCTGGCAGTTATCGGCGCCAATGCCGGAGAGCATGAAAGGCATGGTTGTCCTCGATGCGGAGAATGACCTGAAAAAGATCGCCGGCCAAGTCGACTTTGTTTTCTGCGCGGTGAATATGGATAAGCGGAAGGCGAAAGAACTGGAGGAGGCCTATGCCCGCGCCGAATGCCCCGTGATCTCCAACAACAGCGCGAACCGCGGCGTGCCGGACGTTCCCATGATCGTGCCGGAGATCAATCCGGACCACGCGCAGGTAATTGAAACGCAGCGCCGCCGTTTCGGCACAAAGCGCGGTTTCATCGCGGTAAAATCGAACTGCTCCATCCAGAGCTATGTGCCGGCCGTCACCCCTCTGCTGGATCTCGGCGTGACAAAGATTCTCGCCTGCACCTACCAGGCGGTTTCCGGAGCGGGCAAGACCTTCCGTTCCTGGCCGGAAATGGTCGACAACGTCATCCCCTTCATTGCCGGCGAAGAAGAAAAGTCGGAAAACGAGCCGCTGAAGATCTGGGGCCGCGTGGAAAACGGCGTGATCGTGAACGCGGTTTCCCCGAGCATCACAACACAGTGCCTGCGCGTCCCCGTTTCGGACGGCCACACGGCCGCAGTGTTTGTTTCCATGAAAAAAAAGATCCCGACGGAAGAGATGATCGGGCGCTGGGAAAATTACAGCGGAGAGCCTCAAAGGCTGCATCTGCCGAGCGCGCCCAAGCATTTTCTTCATTACTTTCACGAGGAAGACCGGCCCCAGTCGAAGCTCGACAGGAATTTGGAAAACGGAATGGCGATTTCCATCGGCAGACTCCGCCCCGATACGCAGTACGACTATAAGTTCGTGAGCCTTTCGCACAACACTTTGCGCGGGGCTGCGGGCGGCGGCGTGCTGATGGCCGAACTGCTCTGCGCGAAAGGATACCTTGACTAAGACGACAGAAGGAGAAATGAAAATGAAAAAAACGATTTTCACCGGTTCCGCTGTTGCGCTTGTCACGCCGATGCACCCGGATGGATCGGTCCATTACGAAATGCTGGAAAAGCTCGTCGATTTTCATCTGAGCCATGGCACGAACGCAATCGTCGCCTGCGCGACGACGGGGGAATCCCCCACGCTCAGCACGGAAGAATCCGTGCGGATCGTGGCGTCCATCGCAAAACGGGTAAACGGGAAGATCCCGGTCGTCGCCGGTTCCGGCAGCAACGACACGAAGCACGCGCTGGAACTGTCCCTTGCCCTGCAGGATGCCGGTGCCGATGCGCTCCTGATGGTCACACCCTACTATAACAAAACGTCGCAGGCGGGGCTTGTGAAACACTTCACCTATATTGCGGACCGCGTGAAGATCCCGATCATTCTGTACAACATTCCCTCCCGCACCGGCCTCAAAATCCAGCCCGAGACTTACCTGGAGCTTTCCCGTCACCCCGGGATCGCCGGCACGAAGGACGCGACCGGGGATCTTGCCGCGCTCGCGAAAACGGTGCTTCTCTGCGGCGACGAGCTCGCCGTTTATTCCGGAGAGGACAATCTGACGCTGCCGACTCTTTCTATCGGCGGAAAAGGCGTGATTTCCACCTCCGCAAACGTGATCCCGCAGGAGATGAGCGAGATCTGCCGGCAGTACTTCCTCGGAAACTGCGCGGAAAGCCGTAAAATCTTTCTGCGCAACCTGGAGCTGATGAACGCCCTGTTCGTGGACGTAAACCCCATGCCGGTCAAAGCCGCCATGCGCTTTGCCGGATGGGACTGCGGCGAATGCCGTCTGCCGCTCGTTTCCGTCAGCGAGGAAAACGCGCGGCTGATCCGCGGAGTCCTGAAAAAATACGGTCTGCTTGCCCAAGCGTGACGAAAGGAGGCGAAGAGCTTTGACGAAAATCATTCTGAGCGGCTGCGGCGGATCGATGGGCAGGACGGTGACCGCCTGTGCCGCCGCACATCCGGAGGATTATGAGATTGTTGCCGGAATCGACGTGAAAGGCGGCGAAGGATTCACCTATCCGGTTTTCTCCCATCCGCGGGAAATCGACCGGGAAGCCGACGTCCTGGTCGATTTTTCCAATTCTTCCCTTCTGCCTTCCCTTCTGGAGTTTGGGAAACAAAGAAAAATACCGCTCGTACTCTGCACGACCGGCTACTCCCCTGAGCAGACGACGGCGATCCGGGAAACGTCGGAGTCCATACCGGTATTCACCTCCGGAAACATGTCCATCGGCGTCAATCTGCTCATCGAGCTTGCCAAACAGGCGGCAAAGGTCTTGGGCAGTGACTTCGACGTTGAGATCGTCGAAATGCACCACAACCGGAAGCTTGACGCGCCGAGCGGTACGGCGCTGATGATTGCCGACGGAATCTCCGAAGCGCTCGGTGAAAAAATGCGGTATGTCTACGACCGCCACTCCCGCCGGCAACCGCGCGAAAAGACGGAAATCGGGATTCAGTCGCTGCGCGGAGGCACGGTTGTGGGAGAACATAAAGTTGTGTTCGCCGGCCCGCAGGAAGTCGTGACGATTTCCCATTCCGCGCAGTCCCGCGAGATCTTCGCCACGGGCGCCCTTCATGCGGCGGAATTCATACAGTCAAGGCAGCCCGGTCTTTACCGGATGTCCGACTTACTGAAATAGGAGGCTTTTCTGATGACCTTATCCCCCACGATCACCACGGCGGAAGAGATTACGTTGATTACGCTTCAAAACTGCCCTTCCGACTTGAATTTTACCGCGGAGATTTTTAAACGGGTCGGCGAGCTCGGCGTCGATGTGGACATGATCGATCTGGCCCCGTCTCAGGGAAGTTCCACATCGATTTCCTTCACGCTTTCCGACGGAGACCTCGACAAGATACTCGGCTTTACTTCCGAACTTCACAATCGCTTTCAGGTGAAGGCTGTTGTAAGCAGCGGAAACAGCAAGATTTCCGTTTATGACCGGAACATGAGGAACTTCCCAGGCGCCGCGGCGCAGGTTTTCGCCGCGGCTGCGCAGGCAAACGCGGAAATCCGGATTATTACGACGAGCGAGGTTGACATCTCCCTGCTTGTTACCGCTGCGGATTTTCCTGAGGCGCTGAAAGCGCTGAAAAGCAGCTTCCACGTCGGCTGAAATCCCGTAAAAGAACGGCGTTGTGCGGAAATTTTTCCTCACAGCGCCGTTTCCTTTGGAACAGTATAAGAATGGGGGGTTATTCGGAAACCGGCTCGCAGCAAAAAGTGGACGGGTATCTGGCAGCGAGAAATTCCCGGCACGCGAGGGCCTTCTCTTTGCCGTCGAACAGCCCGAAAGCGGCAGAGCCGCTGCCCGTCATGCTCGCTCCCGCCGCATGGAACCCCATCATGACGCCGCAGATCCTCCCCGTTTCCGATGAGACGCCGGCATGCGCAAACGCGTTGGAAAGGCACTTCCCGATTTCGTTCAGCCTGCCGGCATGCAACGCCTTCAGCAAACCGTCCGTCCCGACGGGAGGCTTCGCCCGGCAGCCGTCGAAAATCTCGTAGGCGCGCCCTGTGCAGACGCCGGTTTTCGGGCGGCAGACGACGATTTCGCAGGGCGGAAGCGAAGGGACTTTTTGGAGCTTTTCTCCGATTCCTTCCGCCAGCGCCGTTCCCCCCATCAGGCAGAAAGGGACGTCCGCCCCAACCATGAGGCCGATCCGGCGCAGCCGTTCCTCGGAAATCCCGGCGCCGTAAAACGTGTTCAGCAGCTTCAGCGCCGCCGCCGCGTCGGCGCTGCCGCCGCCGAGGCCGGCCTGCGTCGGGATCCTCTTTCGTACCGTAAACCGCAGCCCGTCGTTCCCGCGGAGACCGGTTTCTTCCGAAAACGCCTGCGCAGCGCGCAGGACAGTATTTTCGCCGGGGGAAACGCTTTTATCGTCGCAAAAGACTTCGGCCTTTCCCTGCCCGGAAGCGGAGAGCGAAACGGTGTCGCAGAGCGAGATGCTCTGCATCACGGTGCGGAGCAAATGATAGCCGTCGGCGCGGCGTCCGACGACATCGAGCGAAAGGTTGATCTTTGCGGGGGCGAGGATTTCCATTTACCGCGCCTTTCGCTTTTGGACGAAGTGTTCGATGCGGGCCAGGGCCTCCGTAATATGTTTCAGGGAATACGAATAAGAAACCCGTACAAACCCTTCCCCGCAGTCCCCGAACGCGTTGCCCGGGACGACGGCCACCCGTTCCGAATGGATCAGTTCCTCGCAGAATTTTTCGGAGGAAAGGCCGGTGCTGCGGATGCAGGGAAACACGTAAAATGCGCCCTTCGGCTCAAAGCAGTCCAGCCCCATGGAACGGAAGCCGCTTACGATCAGCCTGCGGCGCATGTCATATTGCTCGCGCATTTCCATGATGTCGTTTTCCCCGTTTTTCAAGGCTTCCACGGCGGCGTACTGGGCCGTTGTCGGCGCGCTCATGATTCCATACTGGTGAAGCTTCGTCATCTGCCGGACGACGGGCTGCGGCGCGCAGGCATAGCCGAGCCTCCAGCCCGTCATGGCGAACGTCTTGGAGAAACCGTTGATCGTAACGGTACGCTCCCGCATCCCGTCGATGGACGCAAACGACACATGGCGGGAATCGCCGTAAGTCAGCTCGCTGTATATCTCGTCCGAAAGAACCATGAGATTCCGTTCGGAGACGACCTTTGCAATCGCCTCCAGGTCGTCGCGATGCATCACCGCCCCGGTGGGATTGTTCGGGTACGGCAGGATCAGGAGCTTTGTCCGCGGCGTGATCTTTTCCAGCAGCTCCTGCGGAGTCAGGCGGAAGTCGTCCTCCGCTTTCGTTTCGACGACCACGGGGATTCCGCCGGCCATTATGGCGAGCGGTTTGTAGCACACGAAGCTCGGCTCCGGAATGAGGACTTCGTCGCCCGGCGCGATCAGACAGCGCAGCGAAAGGTCGATTGCCTCGCTGCCGCCGACCGTGACGAGGATCTCCGATTTCGGGTCGTAATCGAGGTGGTAGTGCAGTTTTACGAAATGCGCAATCGCTTCGCGCAACTCCAGAAAACCGCGATT
>DHAI01000063.1:12997-15107 GCA_002397355.1 Ruminococcaceae bacterium UBA4958
ATCACGTTGTCCATCTCGTTCGCAATATCGAAAAAGCGGCGGATGCCCGAGGGTTTCAGGCTGAGAGCGGACCGGTTCAGCACCGTTTGATAATCAATCACTGAAGACACTCCTCCGCTCGTCCTTTTCATCCCCGGCGTTCAAAATCACTCCGCCGTCCTTATAGCGCGTCAGAATGAAGTGCGTCGCCGTGGAAAGAACGGAATCCATGGTGGAAAGCCGGCGCATGACGAACATGGCGATGTCCTGCATGCTCTTTGCGTGCACGGTGACGGCCAGATCGAATCCCCCGGACATCAGGTAAACGCTCTCCACCTCGTCGAACTGCATAATGCGTTCGGCAATTTCGTCGAAGCCGCTGTCGCGTTTCGGGGACACGCGCAGTTCGATCAGCGCGCTGGCTTTGTTCTTATCGACCTTTTCCCAGTTGACCAGGGCCTTGTAGCCCCGGATTACGCCGTCTTTTTCATATGTACTGATCTTTTCCTTCACCTCCGATTCCGGGAGATTCAGCATCGCGGCAAGCTGGGCGGTCGTAAGCCTTGCGTTTTCACTTAACAGAGATAAAAGTTGATCCATGGTTTTTCACTCACTCCTTCTATGAAACCGGATTCAGAACCGGCTCAATGGGATATATCTTCGGCTCATGGGCGACGTAGACCGCGAAATTTTGGAATCCGGCCTTCCGCAGAACGTCCAGCCCCGCTTCGATTCCCGCGCCGACATCCTCCCTGCGGTGCGCATCCGAGCCGAGGGTAACCAATTCGCCCCCAAGCTCGCGGTATCTTCGCAGAATCGGCAGGTCCGGCAGCGTAGCGCCGATTTCCTGGCGAAGGACGGAGGTGTTGACCTCCAGCGCTTTTTGTTTGCGGATCAACGCTTTCAGAATTCCATCGACAGAACCGGACCATTTCCCCATATCGATGGAGATATGGGATTTTCCGGCCATATACCGCAGCGGATAAGTCAGATGGGCAAGAGAATCGAAGCGGCCCCATTCCACCGTTTCTAAAAGCTCGCCGAAGTAACGCGCCAGCAGATCGTCAACGTCCTCATCGGCGTAATTCAGAGAATAGAAGTCCTCTTTTCCCCGGACGTTGTGGACGGAAGCAAGAACGAAATCAAATTGCCCGCACCCCAGCGCCTGCTCCGCCGCGGAAAGCTCCTGCAAGGGTTCGCCGAGCTCTATGCCGCAAAGCACGCGCAGCCTGCCCGCGAACGCGGCCGCCGCCTTTTCCGTCTCGGCACAGGACAGGGGGACGGAACGGTCGTACCCGCCTCGCCGGAACGCATTGCACTCGCAGTGGTCCGTAATCGTCAGAGCGAAAATCCCCCTTTCAACGGCGCTTTCGCACACGGCAAAGGACGTGTCGACCGCATCGCTGCTGCATCTCGTATGCACGTGGCTGTCGGAAACATACCGGTATTTCATACCTTGCCTCCAAATCGCTCAGAATCGCGGGAAACGTCTCTCCTATTATAATTTGAAACGGCGGCTTTGAAAAGGGCAAATCGCTGTTTTTTCATCCGGAGTCCCGCAAAAAAGGCACCGGCGCTTTTCTTGACAAAAGCCGCTTTTACGCCTATCATACTTTTATTCAATCAATAAGACGAAGACGTCAGGAGGAAGTTCTATGCGCGCTGTCATTACCGTAGTCGGGAAGGATATGGTCGGCATTCTCGCCCGCGTCTCGGAAATATGTTCGAAAAACAACGTCAATGTTCTCGAAGTGACTCAATCGATTCTTCAGGACGTGTTTGCCATGGTCATGCTGGTCGATGTTACGAAGTGCGCCGTTCCATTCAGCAGCCTTGCCGACGAACTGACCGATGTGGGGACCAAAATGAACCTGAAAATCCATGTGATGAACGAGGATATTTTCAACGCGATGCACCATATCTGAAAAGAAGGGACATAAGAAATGATCAACACGCAGGATATTTTTGAAACGATCCATATGATCGATAATGAGAACCTCGACGTCAGGACGATCACCATGGGCATTTCCCTTCTGGACTGCATCGACTCGGATATCGGGAAGGCGTGCGATAAAATCTACGACAAGATCTGCCGGTACGCTGGAAAACTGGTCCGGACCGGCGAGGAGAT
>DHAI01000063.1:15317-15642 GCA_002397355.1 Ruminococcaceae bacterium UBA4958
CGGGTCAGGACCCCGTGCGTTTCGCACTGACGCTCGACCGCGCCGCAAAAACAATCGGCGTGAATTTTGTGGGCGGATACTCCGCACTGGTGCACAAAGGCTTCTCCCCCGGGGATCACGCTGTGATCGACAGCATTCCGGAGGCTCTCAGCCGGACCGAATACGTCTGCTCCTCCGTCAACGTCGGCACAACGAAAGCCGGCATCAACATGGACGCCGTCTCAAAAATGGGACATGTTGTTCTGGAAACGGCAAAGGAAACGGCGGACCGCAACTGCATCGGCGCCGCGAAGCTCGTCGTTTTCTGCAACGCGCCGGAGGACAA
>DHAI01000058.1:0-244 GCA_002397355.1 Ruminococcaceae bacterium UBA4958
AGCGCCGCCTTCACCGCCTCCGCGCCGAGGGCCTTGTTCAGGAACCCCTCCGTCAGTTCGGCCGCGGGCCTGTCCCAGAATCGCCGCGCCTGCGCAAGCAGCCAGCCGGCAAGATCCCCCGCGCCGTACTCCGGCGCAAGGTCGAGCGAGATTTCCGCCTTTTCCATGGATGAATCTCCCAGAAAATGGGCAAGCTCAAAAATACAGATGCCGGAAAGAGAATTTTCCGTAAACTGCACCTCGC
>DHAI01000058.1:460-8966 GCA_002397355.1 Ruminococcaceae bacterium UBA4958
TTGAGCGGGCGGACGCGCTTCGGGTCGGTGCGCACCTGCACCAGCGCGGGGGAGAGCGGCGTGGCGCTGTGGTGGAACGGGCGGAGCAGGGCGTAGCCATCCCCCGTGGAACCGGACTGCGGGCAGGCTTTTCCACCCGTGGCCACGACGAGCGACCTTGCGCGGACCTTGTCCTTTTCGCAGGCGGCCAGGAACCCGCCGGGGACGCTTTCCAGCCAGGAGACCGGGAAATCGCAGATCAGCCGCGCGCCGTCTTCCTCCAGCCCCCTGCGCAGCACGTTCAGCACCGACTGGGCCTGCAGGCTGTGCGGGTAGACGCGGCCCTCCTCCGCCTCGCGGCAGAGAAGCCCCTGGGAGCGGAACAGCGAGAGAATCTTTTCCGGCGGGAACCGCAGCAGCACCGTTTCCGCCGCCTTTGCGTCCCCGTGGTAGCTTTCCGGCGCGGCCCGCAGGTTCGTCAGGTTGCAGCGGCCGTTGCCGGTCATCAGCAGCTTTTTTCCCACGCGCGGGTTCTTCTCCAGCACGGCTATCTTCAGCGGGCGGCCTTTCGCGCGCGCAAGTTCCGCCGCGGCGAGCGCCGCGGCAAGGCCGGACGCCCCGCCGCCGACGACCGCGAGATCATACGTTTCCAAGGGCCAGCGCCTCCTTTTCTTTGGGCGGGATCTCAATGCAGAAACAGGAAGAGAAACGCGGAAAGCGCCACAAGGACGGCACAGACGGCCGCTACGACGCGTGCCAGCGCCGTGCGTTTTCCCCCCTTGCCCCAAAGGCTCCGCTTCAATGCAATCGCCTCCCGATGGAAACCATTATAAGCAAAACCGCCCGAAAAAACAACCTGGCGCACGGGCCGGGCCGGAAACCGCGTTTTATTGACATTCCCGGCGCTTTGACTTAGAATAAAACTTATCTGATACGAGTATAAGGGGAATCCAACAATCATATGGACCATAACAGATACGACAGCCGGTACGGCGGAGAAAACGCGGAAGCCGGAAGCGCGCGGAACCGGCGGCGGGCTCCCGCGTCGCCGCGAGGCCGTTCCTCTTACCAAGGGCAGGGTGAGATCGACCGCTACGACTACGTGGACCGCGACATTTACAGCAGCAGCGCTGCCGAGCGACGCGCTGCCGGGCGGAAGCCCCCGAAGAAGAAAAAAAAGAAGCGCGGCGGGGCCGGAAGGGTTTTCCGCACGTTCCTGCTCGTCCTGCTCCTCCTCGCGGGAGGCTATTTCCTCTACTTCCGCGTGATGTCCTCGCGCCTGAACCGCTCCGAGGACGTGACCAGCAGCACGCTTGCGCGGTATGTGCAGACGCCCTCCGCTGCGCCGGACTGGGACGTGAAATCCGACGGCGACGTGATGAACGTGCTCCTGCTCGGGATCGACGAGAATGAGGACGGCTCCGACGGGCGCTCCGACAGCAACATCCTCGTCTCCATCGACCAGAAGACCAAAAAGATCCACCTCGTCTCGTTCCTGAGGGACTCTTACCTGGAAATTCCCACCGTGGGGAAGAACAAGCTGAACACCGCCTATGTGAAAGGCGGCGTGGCGCTCACGATGCAGACGCTGGAGAACAACTACCGGGTGAACATCGACCGGTACATGTCGGTGAACTTCAAGAACTTCGCCGCCGTAGTCGACAAGATGGGCGGGCTGGACGTGCCGATGAGCGCATCCGCCGCCGAGCAGTGCAACGAAAACGTCCACACCGCGTTCAAAGAGGGGACAAACCATCTGGACGGCAAAGAGTGCCTGTACTACGCGCGCATCCGCGACGCGAAGGACGAATTCGGCCACGACGACTACGGCCGCGCCGGGCGGCAGCGCCAGGTGATCCAGCTTATGATCGGGAAGATGAAGTCCATGAATCCCGTGGAGACCAGCAAGATCCTTTACGACTACCTGCCGCTGATCCACACAAACCTCACCGACCCGGAGGTGGCGTGTCTGGCGTCCGTGGCCGCGACGATCTCCGGCTATCAGGTCGAAAGCAAGCAGATGCCGGCGCCCGGCACGTTCGACGACCAGCGGAGCGTGGACGGCGTAGGCAAAGTCATTGACCTGGACCTCAAAAAGAACTGCGCGATCCTGCGCGAGTTCCTCTACGGCGCTTCCTCCGATTCGGGCGGGGACTAGCAATCGGCGCTTCCCTTTCCGCCGCGGAACTGTTATAATAATAAAGTATATGAAAATTCGTCCCGGAGGCCGAAAATATGGAAAAGAAAACGTTCTATATCACCACGCCCATCTATTACCCGTCCGGTAAGCCGCATATCGGGCATTGCTACTGCACCCTTGCGTGCGACGCCATCGCCCGCTACAAGCGAATGCAGGGGTACGACGTGATGTTCCTGACCGGGACGGACGAGCACGGGCAGAAGATCGAGCAGAAGGCCGAAGCGGCCGGCGTCACGCCGCAGCAGTACGTGGACGGGACCACCAAGGTCTTCCGCGACCTGTGGAAGCTGATGAACATCTCCAACGACAAATTCATCCGCACGACGGACGCCTACCATGTGAAGGCCATCCAGAAGATCTTCCGCCGGCTTTACGAGAAGGGCGAGATCTACAAGGGCAAGTACAAGGGCTGGTACTGCACGGACTGCGAGTCCTTCTGGACCGAAACGCAGCTGAAGGACGGCAGGTGCCCCGACTGCGGCCGCGAGGTGAAATGGACCGAGGAGGAAGCGTACTTTTTCCGCCTTTCCCATTACGCCGACCGCCTGCTGAAGCTTTATGAGGACAAGCCCGACTTCATCCAGCCGGAAAGCCGCAAAAACGAGATGATCAACTTCATCAGGCAGGGGCTGCAGGACCTGTGCGTCTCGCGCACCAGCTTTACGTGGGGCGTGCCGGTGGATTTCGACCCCAAGCACGTGGTCTATGTGTGGATCGACGCGCTGCCGAACTATATCACCGCGCTGGGCTACGGCTCCGACGACGATTCGCTTTACCGGAAATACTGGCCGGCGGACGTGCATTTCGTCGGCAAGGAGATCGTGCGTTTCCACGCCATCATCTGGCCCGCTATCCTGATGGCGCTTGGCCTGCCGCTTCCGAAGCAGGTGTACGGCCACGGGTGGCTGCTCTTCGGCGACGGCAGCAAGATGAGCAAGTCGAAGGGAAACGTGGTGGACCCCTACGTGCTGTGCGGGCGGTACGGCGTGGACGCGGTGCGCTACTTTCTGCTGCGCGAGATCCCGTTCGGCTCGGACGGCCTGTTCACCAACCAGGCCCTCATCAACCGCATCAACTCCGACCTGGCCAACGACCTGGGCAACCTCCTTTCCCGCACGGCGATGATGGTGCAGAAGTATTTCGACGGGAAGATCCCGGCGGAGCGGGAAAGCGCCGCGGTGGACGAGGATCTCGTCTCCATGGCGCTCGGCCTGCGCGGCCGGTGCGACAAAGCCGTGGACGGCTACCAGTTCTCCAACGCGCTGGCGGAGATCTGGAAGCTTGTGTCCCGCGCGAACAAATATATCGACGAGACCGCGCCGTGGGTCCTCGTCAAGGATCCGGCGAAAAAGCCGCGCCTGGCGGCCGTGCTCTACAACCTCTGCGAGTGCCTGCGCATCGTCTCCATCCTGCTGGCGCCCTTCCTGCCGGACACGGCGCCGGCGATCCAGAAGCAGATCGGCGCGAAGCCGGAGGAACTGACGTACGACGCCGCGGCAAAGTGGAACGTGCTCCCGCCCGACGCCGAGATCGCAAAAGGGAAGGCTCTGTTCCCGCGCATCGACGCGGAAAAGGAACTGGAAGAGCTGAACCGCCTGATCCCGAACCCGGCCGCGAAGGAAGCCGAAAAAGCGGCGGAAGCGTCCGAAGGGACAGCCGCCGCGCAGGTTACGATCGACGACTTCGAGAAGCTCGACCTGCGCGCCGGCTACGTGAAGGCCTGCGAGCATGTGAAGGGCTCGAAAAAGCTGCTGAAATTCACGCTGGACGACGGTATGGGCGGGCGCACGATCGTCTCCGGCATCGCAAAGTGGTACGAGCCCGAAAATCTGGTGGGGCACACGGTCGCGTTCGTGGCGAATCTGAAGCCCGCGAAGCTCTGCGGCGTGGAAAGCCAGGGCATGATCCTCTCGGCTGACGCCGGCGAGGACGACGTGAAGATCCTCCTGCTGGACGGCGTGCCCGCCGGCAGCAAGATCCGGTGATTTTTGGGGAAAGAGCCCCAAAAGTTGAGACTTCAGCTCTGCCGGGGGCGCGAGCCGCTCCCGGCCCTTTTTGTCTTAAAATTCTAACGGGCGGCGTCCCTCCAGCCGCCGGCCAGAGAAAGAAGAGATTCCCGATGCCCTACGTCAATATTTTTGACAGCCACGCGCACTACGACGATCCCGCGTTCGACGGGGACCGCGAGACGCTTCTCGCCTCCCTGCCGGGGCGCGGCGTCCGCCGCGTGGTAGACTGCGGCGCCGACCTCGCGTCCTCGCGCAAGGCCCTCGCCCTCTCGGCGCAATATCCGTACCTCTACGCCGCCGCCGGCATTCACCCGGAGGAAGCGCACGACCTTCCCGCCGACTGGGAATCGCGGCTCGCCGGCCTGCTCGCGCAGCCGAAGGAAGTGGCCGTGGGGGAGATCGGCCTCGACTACCACTTCGCGGAGAATCCGCCGCGCGAGGCGCAGAGGGACGTTTTCGAAAAACAGATCCTTCTCGCAGGCCGTCTCGGCCTGCCCGTCATCGTGCACGACCGGGAGGCGCACGGCGACACGATGGTCCTTCTGCGCAAGCACCGGCCGCGCGGCGTGGTGCACTGTTTTTCCGGCAGCGCGGAGATGGCGAAGGAAGTGCTCCGTCTCGGTATGTACATCGGTTTGGGCGGCGCGGTCACATTCAAAAACGCGCGCGTGCCCGTGGAGGTCGCGAAGCTCGTTCCCCGCGACCGGCTTCTGCTGGAGACGGACTGCCCCTATATGGCGCCTGTGCCGTACCGCGGGAAGCGCAACGACTCCACCCTCATCGCCTGCGTCGCGGACCGGCTCGCCGAAATCCGGGGCGAAAGCGCGCAGGAGATTATCGACCGGGCGAACGAGAACGCAAAGCGGCTGTTCGGCGTGGATTGATGCGGGAATATCGTCCGCACAACCCGGAATATCTTGGCGAAAGGAATGGGATGACATGAAACTCGAAAAGATGGGGGAGTTCTTCGATCGCCGTCTGGACGGTTACGAGGACCACCAGCTTTCCTGCATCGATTCCGCGGAGGAGTTTTACCTCTATACGGCGGCGCGGCTTCCCATGGCCGCGGGGTGCAAAGTTCTTGACCTGGGCTGCGGGACGGGGCTGGAACTGAATGAATATTTCAGGCTGAACCCCGCTGCGCAGGTCACGGGGATCGATCTGGCGGGCGGTATGCTGAAGGCGTTGCGGGCCAAATTCCCGGAACAGAAGCTGACGCTGATCCACGGCTCGTATTTTGAGGTCCCGTTTGGAACAAGCGAATACGACGCCGCCGTTTCCGTGGAGTCCCTGCATCATTTCCCGCTGGAACAGAAGGTCCCGCTCTACCGGAAGCTGCGCGATTCCCTCAGGGCGGGCGGGTATTTCATCCTGACGGACTATATGGCGGAAAATGAGGAAGAAGAGAAGAAAAACTTTTTGGAGCTTGCCGGCTTGAAAAAAGAGCTGGGAATCGACGGCGACGAGTTCTATCACTTCGATACGCCGCTCACCAGGGAGCATGAGACGGAAGCCCTGCTTTCGGGGGGCTTTTCAAAAGTCGAGTTTCTGCACCGATGGAAAGCTACGAATATCCTGAAGGCGTATCGTTGATTTCCGGATTTGTAGAAATCCCGGGAGGAAAAACCTCGCCGGACGGCCGGAGACAAGGCCGTCCGGCGAGGTCTTTGTCTCGCACCGGTTTTTCCGCAGCGGCATGACTTCCCGCCGCGGAGCGGGGTGAGAAGGACACTTTTTGGCCTTTGCGGAATATTATGGTCTTATCACGGAAACAAGGAGTGAGAGATCATGTTCTGCAAACGCTGCCGGTGTCCGGAAACACCGGATCCGGTGGATTACGGCCCGAATCCGCTCGTGATCGACCTGCCCGACACGGCGGAATGCAACAGCAATTTTCGCGCCACGCTGTGGACGGGCGAGCATCTTCAGGTGACGCTGATGTGCATACCGGTCGGCGGCGACATCGGCCTTGAGATGCACCCGGACGTGGACCAGTTCCTTTTTGTGGTGGATGGCTGCGGCACGGTGAAGATGGGAAGTGAAAAGGACTGCCCTGCGTTTGTGAAAAACGTGTTCCGCAACGACGCGATCTTTATTCCCGCCGGCACCTGGCACAATCTCGTCAATACGGGGGGCCGGCCGATGAAGCTTTCCTCCGCTTATGCGCCGCCGGAGCATCCGCACGGGACGCTGCAGAGGAACCGCCCGCAGGCCGCATGCCGGGGAAGCGCGGCGGCGCCGGCTGCCCGGCCGGAGACGGGCTGCCCGCAGAAGTGCGGCGCGGCCGGGGCGGCTGCTTCGCAGTCCGGCGGCGCGGCTAAGACGGCAGCGGTTTCCCGGCCGGACACTGCGGCCGGGGCGGCACAGGCTGCCCGGCCGGAGACGGGTTTCCCGCAGAAGTGCTGCGAGGCCGGGGCGGCCGTTTCGAGGTCCGACATCATGACCAGGGCGGCTGCTTCACAGTCCGGCGGCGCGGCCAAGACGGCAGCGGCTTCCCGGCCGGACGATGCGACCGGAGCGGCTGTCCTTCCGGGCGGTGCCGCGAAAGCGGCGGGTTCCCGGGAATGTGCCGCCGGGGAACCGGCCCAAATGGTCACCGCAGAGAAAGAAGACGCACAGCAGCCGCAGGCATAAGCGGCTCCGGTTCCGGCTTTTCCGCCGGAACCTCTTTCTATTCCGCCCCGCGCGGAGCATAAAAAAATGCCGCCCTTGCAGCCGGGCGGCATTTCTAAGGAGGAGAAAGAGGAGAATTATGAAAAGAGAAGTATGAAAACCCTCTCGCGAGGGACTTGTAATTTGTCTGCCGGCTGCCGGTTCGGTATTCCGTCTGGGCCGACCGCCGTTCCGCAGTATTTTGAAATCGGTTTCCGCTTTTTATTTCCTTTTGGATTGCTTTTAGTATAACGGTGCTTTGTGACGCGGGGATGAATCGGTTTTTAACATTTTGCGGAAGATTTATGAACAAATTGAAAATGCCGCCGCGGGCTTATGGTACGACGCGGAGAGTTGTGATATACTTAACATATGATATTTTTCCCAAAGGAGGAGTCGCTCATGACGGGAGTTGTCGATGTTGGCGGGGGCCTCAGGGATATTTTCGGGGCCGGCGTGTTCGACTACTGCCTCGGCCGGGGGATCCGGTTCGATTACTGTATCGGCGTTTCCGCTGGAAGCGCCAACATCGCCAGTTACCTCGGCGGGCAGAGCGGACGCAATTACAAATTTTACACGGAGTACGCTTTCCGGCGGCGGTATATGAGCCTTGGAAATTTCATCCGAACGGGCTCCTACATCAACATGGATTACGCTTACGGCGAGCTTTCCAAAAAAGGCGGCGAGAGCCCGCTCGATTTCGGCAGGATCAAAAGCTCCGCAAGCGCGATGAAGGTCGTGGCGATGAACGCGCTCACGGGGGAAACCGTCTATTTCGACAAGAGCGACATGTGCCAGGACGATTACTCCATCCTGATGGCTTCCTCCAGCATCCCGGTCGTCTGCCGGCCGTACTCCGTGCGCGGGGTGCCGTATTTCGACGGCGGCCTCGCGGACCCCGTTCCGGTGCGCAGGGCGTTCGGCAGCGGCTGCGACAAGGTCGTCGTCATCCTCACGAAGCCGCGCGATTTCGTCCGCAGCCAGGAAAGCGACCTCCGCCTTGTCAGGCTGCTGCGCAGAAGGTACCCGAAGTCCGCCGAGCAGCTTCTCCTGCGCTATAAGAAGTACAACGACGGCGTGGCGCTGGCGAAAAAGTGCGAAGAGGAAGGGCGCGCGCTGATCCTCGCGCCGGAGGACACCTTCGGGATGCGCACGCTGACGAAGAGCCGGGAGACCCTCGACCGGATGTACCGGATGGGCGTGGGCGCGGCGGCGGCCCTCGACGATTTTCTCGGGCTGCCGGAGCGGAGCGGACAGGCCGCGGCGAAAATCCGCCCGGGGCCGGCCGCCTCCGTATAACCGCGCGGCGGCCGCAATTTCAAGGAGGTTTTCAAAAGATGGAATGTGTTCGCAAAGTGACGGACGACCTTTACTGGGTAGGCGCAAACGACCACAGGCTTGCGCTCTTTGAAAATATCCACCCCATTCCTTTCGGAATATCCTACAACTCCTACCTGCTGCTGGACGAAAAGACCGTGTTGTTCGATACGGCGGACTGGTCCGTCGGCCGCCAGTTCCTGGAGAACGTCGAGGCCGTGCTGGACGGGCGCCCGCTGGATTATCTCGTGATCGACCACATGGAGCCGGATCACGCCGCCGCCGTCGGGGAGATCCTGCTCCGCTGGCCGGAGGCGAGAATCCTCGCCTCGCCCAAGGCCGCCGTGTT
>DHAI01000058.1:9204-15025 GCA_002397355.1 Ruminococcaceae bacterium UBA4958
GACGTCACCTTTATCGGCGCGCCGATGGTGCACTGGCCCGAGGTCATGGTGACCTACGACCTGACGGACGGGATCCTTTTCTCCGCGGACGCGTTCGGCACGTTCCGCGCGCTGGACGGGAAGCTGTTTGCGGACGAGGTGGATTTCGGGCGCGACTGGATGGACGAGGCCCGCCGCTATTACACGAATATCGTGGGAAAGTACGGCGCGCAGGTGCAGACGCTGCTGAAAAAACTCGCTTCGCTGGACGTCAGGATGATCTGCCCGCTGCACGGCCCCGTGTGGAGGAAGAACCTGGGCGTGTTCCTGGAAAAGTACGGGAAATGGAGCCGCTACGAGCCGGAGGAAAAGGGCGTCGTGATCGTTTACGCCTCCATGTACGGCAACACGGAGTCCGCCGCGCAGATCCTCGCGGCGAAGCTCGCGGAGCGCGGCGTGACCAACACGCGCGTGTACGACGTTTCCGGCACGCACGTCTCCTACCTGATCGCCGACGTGTTCCGGTACAGCCACCTCGTGCTGGCCAGCGTGACCTACA
Organism: Ruminococcaceae bacterium UBA4958; assembly: GCA_002397355.1. Taxonomy (GTDB): domain Bacteria; phylum Bacillota; class Clostridia; order Oscillospirales; family Acutalibacteraceae; genus Thermocaproicibacter. Next base: position 9,743 of record DHAI01000058.1, read on the forward strand.
ACCTCGGGATCTTTCCGCCCATGCTCGCCTTCGTCGAGGACATGAAGGCCCTCAACGTGCAGAACCGCACCTGCGCCGTGATGGAGAACGGCTCGTGGGCCTGCCGTTCCGGCGCGCTGATCCGCGGGGCGCTCGGCGGCATGAAAAACATGCGCGTGCTGGAGCAGGGCGTTTCGCTGACCTCCGCCGTGCACCCCGGGGATATGAAGTCCATAGACGCGCTGGCCGACGCGCTGGCGGGCGACGTAAAAGCGCCGGGATGACGCGGGCCGCGCGCCCCCGCTGCGGGAACGGAAATTTGGAAGGGGAGGTTTTTATGAATCCGTTTGCAAATCTCTTTTACCACAGGCCTTTCACGGGAGAAAGGCAGAGCCGGACGGTCAGGGCGGATCTGTGCGTCTACGGCGGCACCTCCGCCGGGGTGGCGGCGGCCGTGCAGGCCGCGAAGTCCGGCCTGCGCGCCGTGATCGCGAACCCGGGGACGCACCTCGGCGGGATGACCTCGGGCGGCCTCGGCGCGACCGACATCGGCAACAAGGCCGCCATCGGCGGCCTTTCCCGGCAGTTTTATCAGCACATGCTGGAATATTACGCCGGCCGGAATCAGGCGCAGTGGACCTTCGAGCCGCACGTCGCCGAGTCGCTCTTCACGCAGTGGACGGAGACATGGAAGGTCCAGGTGTTTCCCGAATCCTTTCTCAGCAAGGCGGAGACGTCGGGCGGGAAAATAACGCGCCTCGTCATGGAGAACGGTCTGCGCTTCGAGGCGCCCGTTTTTATCGACGCGACCTACGAAGGGGATCTGATGGCCGCCGCCGGCGTGTCGTACCGCGTGGGCCGGGAAGCGAACTCCCTCTACCGCGAAACGCTGGACGGCGTGTATTTCGGCCATCCCGACCACAGCTTTGAAACGTGGGTGGACCCGTTCCGCGTCGAAGGGAAACCGGACAGCGGCCTGGTCTGGGGCGTTTCCGAAGAGGAGCCCGGTTTCCAGGGGCAGGGGGACGGCCGCGTGCAGGCGTACAATTTCCGCATCTGCCTGTCGAAAGATCCCGACCGTCTGCCTTTCCCCGAGCCGCCCGCCTACGACCCGGGCAAATACGAGCTGCTCGCCCGCTATATCCGCAGCGGCGTCTGGGACGCGATGGGCCTGAACACCCCGCTGCCCAACGGGAAAACGGACCTCAACAACCACGGGGCCGTCTCCACCGATATGATCGGCTTCAGCCGCGGCTGGCCGGACGGCGATTACGAGACGCGCGAGCGCATCTTCCAGGAGCATTTTAACTATGACCTCGGTATGCTCTACTTCCTGGCGAACGACCGGCGCGTGCCGGAGGAAATCCGCGCGCAGGCGGGCGGATGGGGCCTGCCGCGCGACGAATTCACCCGGACCGGCGGCTGGCCGCACCAGCTCTATATCCGGGAAGCGCGCCGCATGGTCTCGGATTACGTCGTCACCGAAAGCGACTGCCGCCACCTGCGCGCCGCGAAGGACCCCGTCGCCCTCGCGGCCTATACGATGGACTCGCACCACTGCAGGCGCGTTGTGCTCGACGGCCGGTGCGTGAACGAGGGCAACGTCGAGGTCCGGCCCACGTCGCCTTACGGGATTTCCTACCGCTCCATCGTCCCCGCGCGCGGTGAATGCGGCAACCTGCTGGTGCCGGTCTGCCTTTCCGCTTCGCATATCGCCTACGGCTCCATCCGGATGGAGCCGGTGTTCATGGTGCTGGGCCAGTCCGCCGCCACGGCGGCGGCGCTCGCCCTGGAGGGCGGATGCGCCGTGCAGGACGTGGATTACGGCCTGCTGCGGAAAAAGCTGTTGGCGGACGGCCAGATCCTGGAGTGGTAGCGCGGCGCGCTCCGGAAAGGGCTTACCTTTTCCGTTTGCCGACCTTGTCGCCGGGACGGAGGCTGCCGCAGAGAAGCGGGGACGCCGCGTCGTACCGCAGCCTGTTTTTCTGCAGCGCGGCCCGGCTGCGGCACGCGTAGCAGTATTTGCAGCCGTGCAGGCAGGTGTCGTAGGAGCCGATGTCCGCGCTGGGGACGCAGCCGCACGCCGGGCGCTGGTTCCGGTCCTTTGCGGCGCGCACGGGCTTTCCGGTGATCCTTGCGATCAGGCCGCCGTCGATGCACCTCGCGTGCCCGATGCCCAGCCCGCTCAGGTCGATTTCCTCGCAGCAGGTGTCCATGCTCATGCCGCAGCGGGAAGCGATCCGCGAAAGCTCCCGCGCGGTATCCCGCTGCCGTGCCCGGTCCGCTTCCCGCACGCCGAGGGAAGCCATGTCGTTTTTGATCGAGGGGTAAAGGTCCAGAAAGCTGATCGTGCATTTCTCCGTATAGCCCTTCAGCCGTTCCGCCAACTTTTCAAAGTTCTCCGCATGGTACGCAGGCGTATAGTTCCGGCTGAAAAGGATGGGATCGTATCTCCAGACCACCTTTTCCGGGCCGATGCTTGCGGAAAGGCGCCGGAAAGTGTCCACGATCCGGCCGTCTTTGGGCGGGACGTTTTCCTCGACGTCCCGCCCGTACGGGTTCAGCGTGAACTGGAAATAATAGTGGTAGCCGGCAAGCTCGCCGAGCCGGCCGAGCATCGGCCCCGGGTCCTTCGTCCAGAACACGATGCAGTCCACCGCTTCGGGGGACAGGTCGATCCGGCTGACCTGATGGAAGTTCATCGGGTTGCGGACGAGGGCGTACCCTTCCCGGAGGCGGCGGAAGAACCAGTCCGAATAATATGCGGGAATGTCGGTCCTCCGGCTTGCGCTGATGATCATCGATCCGATCCCTCTTTCCAAAATCCCGCCGGGATATGTCAAAAATAAAAAATACGGGTGAAAGGATAGAGCCGCAGAGGCTCGGCTCCTTCCGCCCGTTTTTTATTGCCCGCGGCGGGCCGGCCCGTTCCCGGCCGCCGTAAGCCCGGCGATCAGAATTTAAAGACCTCCGGCGCGCCGGACTGGGAATTAATCGCCGCGGACGCGTCCTTCAAATAGAAGACCGCCGTGTTCCCGTCGTCCGCCCGATACATCGCCTGGAGCGACGGGTATGCGTCCAGCATGCTCTGCCTGGCGGCGACGCGGTCGTCCTCCACCGCCGTCGCCTCGACGCGGATCCACTGGTCGCCCGCCATGCCGCACAGCTCCACCTTCGGGTTCGCCTTCATCTGCCTGTAGACGTTCTTTGCCTTGCCGGTCTGAAGGTACAGCCTGCCCTCGAAAACATGGGCCGTCCCGAACGGCCTGACTCTGGGCTGGCCGCCGTCTTCGGTCGCCAGGAAATACGCGCTGCATTTCTTGAGAAATTCACAGACCCTTTGCACATCCTGCATGACGATTCCTCCCGTGTGTTCGTAATTTCCTTTATTATAACACGTCGGGGCGAATGGACAAGCGGGTGCGCTCCGGCAAAAGGCCCGTCAGCCGGGGCGCTTGAGCCTCCTGAACTGATCGTCCGTCTTTTCTTCGCAGTCTTCCGCCTTGAGCGGGCCGGAGACGTCGCACTGCAGCCTTACCCGGTACGCGACGCAGACGTAGTCCCCGTTCGCACGGCGGAGGCACATGCGGCATTTCGGCCCCGGCAATCCGGGGAATCCGCAGTAGATTCCGTCCGGCACGTCGATCGTTACCGTCAATCGGGGCATTCGATTCACCACTTTTCAGTACAATGTACGTTTATTATAATACCCTGGAATCCGGGAAAAGTAAAGTGGAAAATCATAGAAAAAAGCGTCCCGTCCGCGTGCGCGGCTCCGAATTCGCTTTCCTCGGTATACTGCCCGGGCAGGCGAACACAATAGCAGTAAAACATCCGGTTTTGAAGGAAATGAAGAAATGACTGTATTTTCGACTTTTCATCGGCTGAGCCAGATCTTCAAGACGTCGATGGAGATCCCGTTCGACAGCTCTTCCAGGATCGTCCTGTTCAGCGACTGCCATAAGGGCGACGGAAGCTGGGTGGACGATTTCAGCCACAACAGGAATTTATATTACTGCGCGCTGAAGTATTATTACGAATACGGTTTTACCTACATCGACCTGGGCGACAGCGAGGAATTGTGGAAGAACCGGAGCTTTTCGGAAATCTGCGACATCTACGGCGACATTTCCCGGCTGCTTCATAAGTTTTACGCCGAAAAACGTTTCTATATGATTTACGGAAACCACGACATTGTAAAAAAATACCCCTGCTTTGTCGAGGAGAATCTCGGGAAATATTACGACAGCCGCACGGACCGGTATGAAAGCCTTTTCGAGGGGATCGAAGTGCACGAGGGGCTCATCCTGAAAGACACGGAAACGCAGCGGAAGATCTTCCTGGTCCACGGGCACCAGGGGGATCTGGTCAGCGATATTTTCTGGAAGGTCGGAAGATTTCTCACGCGGTACGTCTGGAGGCGGCTGGAGTTCTTCGGCCTGAAGGACCCCACCAGCGCCGCGAAAAACTATGACAAGAAAAGAAAAGTGGAACGCAAGATCATCGAATGGGCCTCCGCCAACAGGCAGACCGTGATCGCCGGGCACACCCACCGGCCGACGTGCCCGGGCGAGGGCGAGGTCCAGTATTTCAACACCGGGAGCTGCGTCCATCCGGACTGCATCACCTGCATCGAGATCGTGAACGCGGAAATCTCGCTTGTCAAATGGAACGTCAAAACGCGGGAGGACAGGACCGTCTACGTCGACCGCGAGCTGCTGGCCGTTCCGCGGAAGATCCGGTGATCTCCGCCCGCTTGACAGCGTTTTTTCCACGCCTTATACTGAAGAAGAAAGACGCGCGGGACAGCGCGCCTGCCGCGAGGATCCCCGCACGGCCCCGGCATCTCGGGCGGCGCGGTTCTTTCTGATCGGTTACATCGATGAAGGAGTGGTTTTCATGCAGAATGCAGCGGAACGCGTCGCCGCCCTCCGCGAAAAAATGAAGGCGGCCGGCGTTCAGGCATACCTGATCCCGTCGGCGGACCCGCACCTGAGCGAGTATACCCCCGCCCACTGGCAGGCGAGGAAATATTTCTCCGGCTTCACGGGTTCGGCGGGCACGCTCGTCGTGACGGATCACAAAGCCGGCCTCTGGACGGACGGGCGGTACTTCGTCCAGGCGGAGCGCGAGCTCGAGGGCAGCGGCATCCGGCTGTACCGCATGGCGGGGAAAGGCGTCCCGACCTACCCGGAGTTCGTGCGGGACGAGCTTTCCGGCGGGGACACCGCCTGCTTCGACGGAAGCCTCTTTTCCGCCGCGGACGTCCGCAAGATGAGACGGCTTTTCGCGGAGAAGGGGATC
>DHAI01000058.1:15178-16172 GCA_002397355.1 Ruminococcaceae bacterium UBA4958
CAGGCGTTTCTGCACGAGACCGCCTATGCGGGCCGCTCCTGCGCGCAGAAGCTCGCCGCCGTGCGCGCGGAGCTGAAAAAGCGCGGGGCGGACGGCCAGGTTTACGGCCGCCTCGACTGCGTCGCCTGGTTGATGAACATCCGCGCCGGAGACGTGGAGGACAGCCCGTTCGCTCTCGCCTACGCCGCCGTTTTCGAGAAATCCGCCTACCTGTTCATCGATTCCTCGCGCGTGCCGGCGGAAGTGGCCGGCGAACTGAAGAAGAACGGCGTCGAGATCCGCGGCTACGATGAGGTCGCCGGGTTTCTCCGCTCCATCGGCCGCAAGACGGCCGTGCTGGCGGACCCCTCGGCGCTCAGCAGCGCGCTGTACGGCGCGCTGGAGGACAACCCGAACGTGACGGTCGTGCAGGGCCCGGATCTGGTGACGGACCTCAAGGCCGTCAAAAACGAAACGGAGCTGCAGGGAATCCGCGCGGCGCATGTGCGCGACGGCGTGGCCCTGGTGGAAGGCTACGCGAAGCTGGAAAAGATGCTGCAGGCCGGCGGGGACGTGACGGAGTGCACCGTGTGCGACGTGCTGCGCGAGGAGCGCGCGCGCCAGGCCGGCAACCGCGGCCCGAGCTTCGGCACCATCGCCGCGTACCGCGGCAACGCCGCCATGATGCATTACGCGCCGAAGCCGGGGACCTGCAGCAAGCTGGAAAAAAGCGGCCTGCTGCTGGTGGATTCCGGCGGGCAGTACCTGGACGGCACGACGGACATCACGCGCACCTATGCGCTCGGCCCCGTTTCCCGGCGCGAGAAGGAATGCTACACGCGGGTGCTGAAATCCCATATCGCGCTTGCCACCGCCGTTTTCCTGGAGGGCTGCACCGGCGGAAACGTCGACATCCTCTGCCGCGAGCCGCTCTGGAAGCACGGCATCGACTACCGCTGCGGCACCGGCCACGGCGTGGGCATGTTCGGCGGCGTGCACGAGGGCCCGCAGAACC
>DHAI01000058.1:16362-16769 GCA_002397355.1 Ruminococcaceae bacterium UBA4958
CCTGCGCACGAACAACAACGTCGTGCTCCGCGCCGGCATGACGCTCACGAACGAGCCGGGCGTCTACGAAACCGGCGCGTTCGGCATCCGCACGGAGAACCTCATGGTCGTGGCGGACGCGTTTGAGAACGAGTACGGCCGTTTCCTGAAATTCGAAACGATGACGCTGTTCCCCATCGACACGGCGCCGGTCCTCCCGGAGCTGCTCGACGACGGCGAGCTGAAATGGCTGAACGACTATAACCTTCATGTGCTCGAGACGCTCTCTCCCCTCGTTTCCGCCGGGGGGAAGGACTGGCTCGCGCGGCACACCCGGCCCCTTTCCCGCTGAGGACCTCCGGCCGCGGAAATACGGCAGCGGGGCCCCCCCCAAAAACTTTTGGGGGGGGGGGGTTTTTTCCCCCCCC
>DHAI01000035.1:0-14214 GCA_002397355.1 Ruminococcaceae bacterium UBA4958
TTGAATCAGGAGTACGCAATGGGGACCATTGCGGAATCGTGGGGTAAATGCCCACGCTCCAGCCTTTTGAAGCAAAAGGCTGGAGCCTGAACATTTAAGGCCTCTTATATGGGGTAAGTGCTGATTTTATAGTCCATCTTTCGTTTCCTTTCCGGCTAAAACATTACGCACTGAAACGCTCTTTGGTGTCTGAGCCTGTTATCTGCTCAAAAATCTGTATAACCACCTTTTGCACCACCCGGGCTTGTCCTTGACATAGGCAGCAGCGCCACCTAAATTTAAGCGGCGCGGCGCAGTCAGTTCATACTCTTTGTTTTCGCTTTCCTGCACTTTGTTTTCGCTCGGTTTTTTCCCTCTCGTAATGTTGGCGAAAGATTTCCTGTACCCGCAGCCATTTCATTCGATCATCTTCCAGCGTGCTATTTGGGTTATGTACAGCCGTGCTGCGCATAATTATCACCTCCCGAAAATAGATATGCGTGAGGGTTTGTACGAGTTGAAAAAAAATGTGTGCTTTACGCAGAGTTCCTTAAGGCATCACACATTAGTTGCATTCCTTTGATCATGTATAAAATTTCCAATCTGATTGATTTTGGTAGTTCTGAAATAGTTTGAGCTAATTCCTCATTGCTCATAATATCCGTGTTTTCTTCATCCATTTTCTACATCTCCTATGAGCTTGTATTGCTCTGCAATTACATAATATAACACAGCAATATTTTTGTCAATGCTTTTCATGCAAAATGTTGCAGCGCAATACATTCTGTGCTATCATATTTAAACTGAAGGAGTTGAAAAAATGAATATCGGCGAAAGAATTAAATTATTACGTAAAGCTCTTTGCCTTACACAAGTTGAATTCGCTCAAAGAATTGGATTAAAAGGCACCGCAATCGGTCTCTATGAAAGCGGCAATAGAACAGTCACAGAACGCAGTATTGTTACAATTTGTAAAACGTTTAATGTCAATGAAAATTGGCTACGCGATGGAACTGGCGAAATGTATAATGATAGCGAAGGCAAGCTCACTCAAGAGTTTTCGCTTGACGATTTGGGACAAGCCATTATTAAGGGCTATTCACAACTTAATAATTTTGAAAAAGCAGCGATAGGTAAATATATCAAAGCAGTTGCAAAAGAATATGAAACTGCTGAAAACGATAAGAAAGTTGACAAAGACATCGAAAAAGAAGTAGAAGCCTACCGTCATGAACTTGAATCGGAAAAAAGTACTCAAACATCATCAGCTTTACAAAATGCAAACGACTCAAAAATTGTCTAAAGACACATAAATGAACAACCGCTCAGATCCTGAACGGTTGTTTCCCCATGGAGGAGTTATATAATGATTGCGATTTATGCCCGTCAATCGGTAGATAAAAAAGATTCTATCAGTGTTGAAGGGCAGATTGATCTCTGCAGGAATGAGTGCCATGGTCAGGAGCCGCGGGTATATTCTGATAAGGGGTTTTCTGGAAAAAATACGGAGCGCCCCGCTTTTCAGCGCATGATGACAGCGGTGCGCCGCGGAGAGATTGAAAAAATTATCGTCTATCGGCTTGACCGTATCAGCCGTTCCATTACGGATTTCGGAGCTATATGGGAAACGCTAAAAGAGCACGGCGCAGAATTTGTGTCTATTAGTGAAAAATTTGATACATCTACGCCTGTGGGCCGGGCAATGGTATATATTATTATGGTATTTGCCCAGCTTGAGCGCGAAACCATCGCGGAACGCGTGAAGGACAACTACTTTCAGCGTTCTAAGCGCGGCGCGTGGGGCGGCGGCCCGGCCGCTTTTGGGTGGGATCTGGTTCGCATGGAAATCGGAGGGAAAAAAGCGACAACACTGGCTCCCAACAAGGACATGGAACTTGTTAAAGAAATATTTCACCGGTATGCCTATACCGATACTTCTCTCGGAAAAATAGCAGCTTGGCTTACAGAAATTGGTGTGTCCGGAATCCGTCGCAAGACTTGGGATAATGTATCAATCGCGCGCATCCTGCATAATCCATCTTATGTAAGGGCTGATGCAGATATTTATTATTACTACAAAGGAAAGGGGATTTACCTGCTTAATGGAATCGAAGATTATATCGGGGAAAAGGGACTCGTCTGGTGGGGAAAGCGCGATCACAACGCAAATAAATACACCACGTTTGCCAATCAGTTTCTCGCGGTCTCCGCGCATAAAGGCGTGATAGATTCCTCCACATTTCTTGCCTGCCAGCACCGTCTTGACGAAAATCGGCAGCTCAAGAACACCGGATCCGGGAAATACACATGGCTGTCCGGTCTCGTGAAATGCGGGAACTGTGGGTATTCGTTGCGTGTTGTAAGCTCGGGCGGCGGTAGATACTTGTATTTTTCCTGCTCAGGCAAATCGAATTTGCACTTGTGTAATGTCGCACATCATGAGCGTGTGCATGAAGTAGAAGAAGAAGCCGCACGACAAATTCAGAGGGAAATCGATCGCCTGTCTTCTAGCCCCGAACCGTTAGTACCTCAAGAAAATCATAACGCTGAAAAAATAGAACTGGCACATATTGACAGCCAAATTGAAAATCTGATGGAGAAATTAGAACAAGCAAACGACGTCACGATGCGATATATCAATGAACGTATGGTAAAACTGGATTCTCAAAAATCCGAATTGCTAAAAGTAATCAACTCTACACCAGTGCGGCAACCCTTTCAATTCGCAGGTTGTGATTTTATGGCATTGAATTTCGACGAGAAAAAAGCAGTGGCCAAGGTGCTAGTTCAGCGGGTGGAAGTATCGGATGGCAATGTAGCGGTTTTTTATAAATAATTTTTTACTCTTATATCATGTTTATCAACGGACCATTGGATGGGATACATTTTCATATTGTTCGCCGTTTTGATCACCGTATCGTTGTAATCTCCGTACGGCGGTCGAAAAAGCAGCGGGCTGACGCCGGTCACGGCCTTGACCTTTTCATTGCAGGCGGTGATCTGCGCCGTCATCTCCGACTGGGAAAGCTTCGGCATGTGCGGGTGGGTATCGGAGTGGTTGCACACTTCGTGGCCGGCGGCGCTGAGCGCGCGGACGGAATCCGGATATTTGTCCACCCATGCGCCGATGACGAAAAACGTCGTCTTCACATTGTAACGCTTCAAAATGTCGATCAACGGCTGCGTCTCCTCGTTGCCCCACGCGGCGTCGAACGAGATGGCTATCTTTTTCTCGTCCGTCTTCACGTTGTAAATCGGAAGCTCTCTCTTGCGGGCGGAAGCCTGTACCGCGCGGGCGCCGTAGAAACAGCCGCAAATAGCCAGCACGGCTGCCAGCACAAAGAGCAGCACCGCCAGGATTCGTTTTTTTGTCACTGTGCAGCACACCATGACCCATTACCCCTTTCATTTCGTACCAAATTATATGCGGAACATGCGCCGGGTATGGCGGAAAAGGGCGGCCACAGTTGACAAAATAACCAAGACTGATTAAACTAAACTCGTGTATCTTTGCACGGTAACAAAAATATGATCACGAATCGAGGAATGAATATGGGCACCGTACCAAATCTCGAAGAAGCCGAAACGCTGCTGGAAGAATATAACCAGGAGGAGTTCCATCTGAAGCATGCGAAAATCGTTTCCGGTGTGATGGGATATTTTGCAAAGGAGCTTGATCCGGCGAACGAGCAGTTCTGGCGGGTCGTCGGGCTGCTGCACGATCTGGACTACGAAAAATATCCGGAGCAGCACTGCACCAAGGAGCAGGAGATCCTGCGGGAACGCGGTGTGGACGAAGCTCTGATCCACGCCGTCGCAAGCCACGGGTACGGCGAACTGGTCGACGTAAAACCGGAGCATGTCATGGAAAAGGTCCTCTTCGCCACAGATGAGCTCACGGGCCTGATCGGCGCGGTCGCCCTGATGCATCCCACGAAAAGCGTGCGCGAGGTCTCGCTGAAATCGGTGAAGAAAAAATTCAAGCAGCCGTCGTTCGCCGCGGGCTGCTCGCGCGAAATCATTCAAAAGGGCGCGGATATGCTCGGCTGGACGCTGGACGAGCTGATCTCGAAGACGATCGCCGCCATGCAGTCCTTCGCCGGGGAACTCGGCATCTGAACCGAACGGGGGAAAATGCGATGGACCTTCGCATCTTATCGTTTGCCGCCTTTTTTATCTGCTCCGCTGCAGACCTGATCGCATGCGCTAAAGGAAACGCCCGCGGCGAGCGGATCGCGAAGCCTTTCCTGATGCCTCTTCTCCTCTGCTATTACGTCCTCAGCGCACCGGTCCCCAACCCGCTGCTGATTGCCGCCCTTGTCTGCGGGTTTCTCGGGGATACGTTCCTGCTGGGAAGCGGCGCTCGGTTTCTCTGCGGCCTGGCTTCCTTCCTGGCGGGGCATCTGTTTTACACCGCGGCGTTTCTGCAACCGCTCGTTCTCGGCGCAGTCCCGGCGGCGATATGGGCAGCCGTACCGGTATACGCCGGATTTGCTTTCGCGGCGTGCCGGCGTCTGCTGCCGTCCGTTCAGAAGAAACTGCGACCCGCCATCGTTACCTACATGGTCTGCCTGCTGGCGATGAGCTTCGCGGCTCTGCTGCGCTGTGGCTACGCCTCCGGCGCCGCCTTCTGGATGCCGTTTTCGGGTTCCCTGCTTTTCGTGGCGTCGGACACGATGCTCGCGTTCCAGATCTTTCAAAAAAAATCAGGAAGCGGCGTGATGATCACCTATTTGCTCGCGCAGTTTCTGATCGTAAGCGGATTTTTGGCCTGAATCGACGGACATAGAAAGATATTTTCCCGATTTTGAAAAGAAATTCAATATAAGGAAGGAATCCCCATGCTTATCGAAAACAACAGCAAGCTTGTGATGATCGGCGACTCCGTCACGGATTTCGAGCGCGCGCGTCCGCTTGGAGAGGGGCTGTTCGGCGGAATCGGAAAAAGCTATGTGGGGCTGGTGGACGGACTTCTCAACGTCACCTACCCGCAAAGCAGGATCCGCGTGATCAACATGGGCACAAGCGGCAACACCGTCCGCGACCTGAAAGCGCGCTGGCAGACGGACGTGCTGGACCTGAAGCCGGACTGGCTCTCCATCTTGATCGGCATCAACGACGTGTGGCGCCAGTTCGATACGCCGCTGATTCCGGAGAACCATGTCCCGCTGGAGGAATACCGGGAAACGCTGGAAGAACTTGTGCGGAAAACCGTCCCCGCGCTGAAGGGCCTTGTCCTCATGACGCCGTTCTTCATGGAGGAAAACAGGGAAGATCCGATGCGCGCCACCATGGACCGGTACGGCGCCGCGGTGAAAGAGATCGCGAAAAAATACGGCGCGATCCTCGTGGACACGCAGGCGGCCTTCGACGAATATCTGCGGTACTACCATCCGGTTTCGATCACCTGGGACCGCATCCACCCGAACGTCCTCGGCCACACTATCCTGGCGCGCGCTTTCCTGAACGCCGTTGGGTTCGAGTGGCGAAAATAAGGCCGTCACAGGCAGAAAAAAAGCAGCAGCTTCCGTTTTGCGGCAGCCGCTGCTTTTTCCGTCCATGCAGGGAAAAACGTCTATTTCTTTTTCGTCGCCAGGGCATCCGCGGCCGTGCGCTCCGCCGCCAGACAGGCGGTGTAGCGGTTCAGGAATTTTCCGAATCCCGCCGCGTCCGCCGCGTCCGGCTCCACGCGTTCGACGGCCGCCGCGTGGAAAACGCGGCTCCTCAGATAGTCTTCCAGCGTTTCGCCCTCCGCTTTCTCCGTCAGAAAAGACGCCAGAAGCGCCATGCCCCACGGACCGCCCTCCCCGGCCGTCTCCATGACGGCGACGGGGACGCCGAGCGCGGCAGCCATCAGGCGCTGCCCGACTCCCTTCGTTTTGAACAGCCCGCCGTGGCCCGTCAGCGCATCCAGCTTCACCCGCTCCTCCCCGAAAAGGATGTCCATGCCGAGCCGCAGTGTCGCCATGGCGGAGTCGAGCTGCGCGCGCATAAGATTGGCAAGCGTAAAATCGGCGTCCGCCCGGCGGACCAGCATCGGACAGCCGTTCCTCACGCCTACGACGGGCTCGCCGGAATAAAAGTTGTAATTGACAAGCCCGCCGCAGTCGGCATCCGCCTCCAGCGCCCGATGGTAAAGCAGATCGTACAGCTCCGATTTGGAAAGCTCCGTGCCGGCCGCCTTTGCGAACTCGCCGAAAACGCGGACCCATGCGTCCAGGTCGGAGGTGCAGGTGTTGCAGTGGACCATAGCCGCCGGCCGGCCGGTCGGCGTCGCGACCATGTCGATCTCCGGGTGGACCTTTGCCAGCGGTTTTTCGAGAACCACCATGGCAAAAATCGAGGTTCCGGCGGAAACGTTTCCCGTACGCGGAGCCACGCTGTTCGTTGCCGTCATCCCCGTGCCGGCGTCGCCCTCCGGCGGGCAGAGCGGCACACCCGGCTCAAGGTTTCCCGTCGGGTCGAGGAAGCGCGCTCCTTCGGCGGTGAGCGTTCCGGCCGGGACCCCGGCCGGCAGGACGCGCGGCAGAACCTCCGTCAGCCGATACCGCAATCCGTGCGCCTTCAGCCTTTCATCGAAGAGCGCAGCCATGCGCGCGTTGTAGCGGCAGGATTCCCCGTCGACCGGAAACATGCCGGAAGCGTCCCCTATGCCGATCACTTTTTCGCCTGTCAGCTTCCAGTGCACATACCCGGAAAGCGTCGTGAGGAACGCAACCTTTCCCGTATGCTCCTCGCCGTTCAGAACCGCCTGGTACAGATGGGCGGCGCTCCATCTCTGCGGGATATTGAAGCCGAGCAGCCCCGTGAGCTCCTTTGCCGCCCGGCCGGTGATCGTGTTGCGCCAAGTGCGGAACGGCGCGAGCTGATTGCCGTCCCGGCCGAAAGCGAGGTAGCCGTGCATCATGCCGGAAACGCCCATCGCGGAGAGCCGCCGCAGCGGGACGCCGTATTTTTTCAGCACGTCGGCCGCAAGGGCGCCGTAAGCTTCCCGCAAACCGGTCTGCACGTCGGCAAGGCGATAGGTCCAGACACCGTTTTCCAGCCGGTTTTCCCAGTCGTGGTTTCCGGAAGCGATGGGTTCGTAATCCGGCCCGATCAAAACCGCCTTGATGCGGGTGGAACCGAGTTCGATGCCAAGAACGGCCCGTCCGTCTTCGATTGTTTTCTTTGCACTTTTCATTCCCGTACCTCCGTACCCTCTGAATTTTAAAAAGGCACACCCTATTTTCTTTCTTATCCGTCGTACATCATATCTCAAATCGGAATGTTCCGCAAGAGACGTTTTTATGGCGCCGGAGGGCCATGGTGGAACGGATTTTTACTTCCGCGCATAATATGCTGCCGGAGGTGATTTCCTTGTACTTAAAACCAAAATACGACGGACTTGCCGCGCTGCTCCGGCGCGAACCGGACGCGCAGGCGGTCCTGAAAGGCGCGCCGGGTTACTCCTCGATCATCGGAATGACCTTCTTCTATCAGGCGGACGGCGGCGTCCTGGTCGTCGCCCAGGTGCAGGGCCTACCGAAGAGTTCCGGCTCGTGCCCCGCCGACGTCTTCGCATTCCACATCCACTCGGGGCGCGTGTGCGCGGGAAACAGCGAGGATCCGTTCGCAGAGGCCGGGCCGCACTTCAACCCTTCCGGCTGTCCCCACCCCGCTCACGCGGGCGACCTGCCCCCGCTGTTCGGGTGCAACGGGTACGCGTTCCTTGCGGTGTTCACCAACCGGTTCACGGTAAAGGACGTGATTGGAAGAACGGTCATCATCCACCGGTCCCCGGATGATTTCAAAACACAGCCGTCCGGAGACGCCGGCGCAAAGATCGCCTGCGGCGTCATCGCTGCGGGAACCGCAAAATCCTGAAACGGACAAAGGCGGGCAATTCGCGGAGGCTTTTCTCCTGTTGCCCGTTTTTTGTTTTCTTTCCCCCGGCTGGAAAACATTGTATCCCTCCGCCGAAAATGGTAGAATACAGAAAAAGCCCGCCGTACCGAGAAAGGCGGGGGAAACGGGGCAAACCACGTTGGAACGCAGCGAACAGGCGGAACGGAGCATCGTGAAAAAATACCGCAGGCAGATCTGGCTCCCGTTCCTTTCCGCAATCAAAAAATACGAGCTGATCCGGGAAGGCGACCGGATCGCCGTCTGCATCTCGGGGGGGAAAGACTCCATGCTGACGGCCAAATGTATGCAGCATCTGCAAAGATACAGCGATTTTCCATTTCAGGTCGAATACCTTGTCATGGACCCGGGCTACCGTGCGGAGAACCGGCGGCTGGTCGAGGAAAACGCGGCGGCGCTCGGACTGCCCGTCCATATCTTCGAAACGCGTATTTTCGAGATCGTCGGCGATACGGACCGCTCCCCGTGCTACCTCTGCGCCAAAATGCGGCGCGGGTGCCTTTACAGGCACGCTCGGGAGCTCGGATGCAACAAGATCGCCCTCGGGCATCACTTCGACGACGTCGTCGAAACGATCCTCCTGAGCATGCTGTACGGCGCGGAAATCCGCACCATGCTGCCGAAACTGCACAGCCTGCACTATCCGGGCATGGAGCTGATCCGCCCCCTGTACCTCGTAAAAGAGGACGACGTGATCGCCTGGGCGCGGTACAACAGCCTGCATTTCATCCGCTGCGCCTGCCGTTTTACCGAAAACAGCGCCGCGGGGACCGGAAGCTCCAAGCGCCAAGAGATGAAGGAGCTGGTGCGTCAGTTCCGCCGGAAAAGCCCGAACATCGATAAGAATATCTTCCACAGCCTCGAAAACGTAAACCTGGAGGCAGTCGCCGGATGGCGCGCCGGCGGGCGGCATCACAGTTTTCTGGACGATTACGACAAATAGGCGCGCCGGCCGCCTTGCTTTTTATGAGGAAACAGCTTATACTACGTTTACCGCGGCGCGGACAACCCCCGCGGCCACAAAATCACAAGGGACAGGAACCTGCCGTATTATGCTGAATTTCAAAGACCTCACACTCGGCGATATCAAGACCTTCCAGCCGTTCCTTTGTTATCAGAAATCCAGAACCTGCGACTACTCAATCGGCGGAATTTTCATGTGGAGAGACTTTTTCCGCTCGCAGTTCGTCATTTTTCAGAACACGCTGATCCTGAAAGTGCGTTACCTGAGCGGCGCCACCGCTTTTTCCGTTCCGCTCGGCGAAAACATGGCGGCCGCGTTGGAAGAGCTCGAGTCTTACTGCCGCGAAACCCGGCTGCCTCTCGTCTACTGCACCGTACCGGACAATATCCTTCCGGTTTTCCGGGAACGCTATCCGCGCGCGTTTATCCAGCCAAGCCGCGACTGGTCCGATTACCTCTACCGCACGGACGACCTGCTGTCCTTCAAAGGCAAAAAATACGACGGCCAGCGGAACCACATCCACAAATTTCATCGGCTTTACCCCGACAGCCGATTCGTTGAGATCACGGAAGAAAACCTCCCGCGCGTCCAGGAATTTTACCGCAATTACACGGAGGCCTACCAAAAGCCCGGCGAACTTGCCGGGGAAGAAGGCGCGAAGGTCAGCGAACTGCTTCGATGTTATGCGGAATACGGGCTTTTCGGCGGTTTCGTAGAAGCGGGCGGGAAAATCGTCTCCATGTCCGTGGGGGAGCGCGTGAACGACACGCTCTTCGTGCATGTGGAAAAAGCGGACATCCGCTACGACGGCGCATACCAGGTCACCGTGCAGGAATTCCTGAAACATTTTGCGCGCGAGAGCGACAAATATGTGAACCGGGAAGAAGACGTGGGCGACGAGGGGCTGAGAAGATCCAAGCTTTCCTACCATCCCGTCGCGTTGCTGGAAAAAAACATCGTCCTCGTCGGACCGCCGGACGAAATTCAAGGAGCGTAAAAATGGATTTTGAGTATTGCAAGCTGGAAATATATATTCCCGCTTCGCATTTTCCCGCCCTGCAAAAAGCGCTGCAAAGCGCGGACGCCGGCCACATTGGAAAATACGACTGCTGCCTGTCGTACTGCGAAGTGCAAAGCCGCTGGCGCCCGCTTGCGGGAAGCCGGCCGTTCCTGGGGGAGGAAAACACGCTCTGCACTTCGGCGGAATATAAAGTGGAAGTTATTTGCCGAAAAGAAAAAGTTGACGAAACGATCCGGGCGGTCAAGTCCGTTCATCCTTACGAGGAGCCGGTGATAAACGCGATTCCTCTTTACCGGACGGGCCTTTCGGCGGCGCTGGAGGACCCCCGCAAATCCCGCACCCGCCTTTCATCAGGCCCCGCTGGGCGGCGATCAGATTCAAAGTCCCGACAACGTTGACAAAAAAGCTGCACAGCACTTTGAGGGATTCGCCGTCCATATCTCCCGCCAGAGCCACGGCGAAAGACGTTGCGAGATATGAAAGTTCTTCCGGAGAAAAGTCCCGCACCATCCGGCATCCCTCCCGTATGACATATTATGCTGAAACTTCCGTCCCGGAACCAAATGAAATTTTTTGAAAAGCACGGCCCGCGGAATCCGCCGCAGGCCGCGTCTTTCTTATTCAGGGCGATAGAGCAAGGGCAGCGCCTTCCACAGCAGAATCCGCCGCCGGAGGACCGGATCGGTACGGCCGTCGACGGAAAGGAGCCTGTCATAGCCGGAAGTGCTCAGGTATTGCCGCACGCTGCGCACGCCGGAGCCCTCCCGCAGCACAACATCCACGCAATCCATGACTGCGCGGGGAACCGCGTCTTTTTCAGCCAGGCGGCGCAGTTCGTCGTCGTTCGGGTAAGACAAGCGCGCCGCGTCCAAAACGCGGAGCGCAGCCTCCACCCGCTCAAAAACGGCAAAGCCGACCGCCTTCGATTTTCCCCGTTTCAGCTCGTTCGCTTCGTTCCTCTGAAGGAGGACGGGAGCCTGCGTGACCTTTTCCGACCCGAGGATACAGCGGAGCAAAAATTCCCCCGCGTAGCCGAACGCGCACTCTTCATCGACATCAATCTGCCGGGAAAGGAGGAACTCCCGCCGCACCAGAAACGCGGCAAGATCCGCCTTCGTCTTCCGGCGGAAAATATCCTTCGCGATGTGGGCGCCGTCCGGCTGGCGGATCGCGTGGCTGATCGACCTGCGCTCCGCCGCCCGCTCCTCTTCCTGCGTCACGCAGCCGATCACGGCATCGGCGTCGAAACGCTCCGCGCATTCCAGATACGGCTTCAGAAAGCCGGCATACAACCTCCGGGCAAAAAGGAAAGTGAGGTATTTTCCCCCCGCTTTCTGGATCGCCGTGTTCAGCGCCGCAGGGACGGATGAATCGCCGTTCTGAATCACGAAACCGTGCAGATTCAGATCCTTCACCAGCGTGACCGCCTGAAGGACGGTTTGATCCTCCGAGCCCATATCCACAATAATGAATTCCGCGCCGATGCCTTCCGTCTGCTTTGCCGCAAACGAAAGGATGCGCGCAATGTTGTTTTCAACATTTTTCACCGGAACCAAAACAGAAAGATTCAATTCCTGCAACGGGCGTCAATCCCCCTTCGTCCTGTCTTTCAAGTAACGCGCCGAGGACGCGAACTTACTGTCGTCCACGAACCACGTCAGGCGTTCCACGATCTCTTCCGGCGGTTCTTTCATGCCGCCTTTCACCCACTGTATGATCATGCCGACAAGGCCGTATGCGTAAAATTCGGCAATGAACTGCCGGTCGGCGGGGGCCAGGCTCCGCCCGTTGAACGCGCTTTCGGAGAGCTGATCCACATTCCGCAGAAGCATCTCCCGCACGACGTCGAACAGATCGTCGAAAAAGACGCTCTGGCAATCCACGCTGAGCGAGCCGATGTAAAACGCTTTTTCCCTCTTTATGGTATTCAGCGCTTCCAGCATGGCGGCGCCCCAGTCTTTTTCCCCCGTGGAGCGGGAAAGGGCTCTCGCAACTTCGTTGGAAATAATCCAATGCAGAAGATCGTATTTATCTTTGAAATGATAATAAAAAGTCTGCCGGTTCAGATTGCAGTTTTTCACAATATCCGAAACGGTGATCTTCGCCAGGCTTTTTTTCTTCATCAGGTCTTTCAGCGACACGGCGATCGCTTTTTTCGTAATGATCGAATCGGACATGCTTGCCTCCCCTCCCCGGATCCTGCGCAAAAATCGGATGGATTCCTCTTCTCAAGATAAGTGTATCAAAATTCTTCACTATTTTCAACTTTTCGGGAATGAAAAAGATTTGCCGCCTTCACGCGGCACGCACGGTACGGCTTTGCCTTTCCCCTCGTCGGCCTACAGGCCCAGTTCCCGCTGCGATTGCTTCAAGAGGGCGATCCGCGCCCGATAATCGGGCAGAATCTTCGCCACTTCCGCATAGAACCGCGGGCCGTGGTTCTTTACCCGGATATGGGCCAGCTCGTGGACGATGATATAGTCCGAAGCTTCCGGCGGCAGCAGCGCGATGCGCCAGGAAAAACAGACGCTGTTTTTCGCGCTGCAGGACCCCCACCGCGTTGCGGCGGAAGTGATTTTCAGCCCCGCGGGAGCTACGCCCATCGGCTGGGCGTAGCGCGCGAAGCCTTTCAGCGCAAGCAGCCGCGCCTGTTTCCTGAACGCGGCGATTTCATCCGGAGAATAGACGCGGGCGTTCCTCTTCCGCTCTTGCAGCGCCAGAATACGGTTTTCAATCCAGCGCCGATGTTTCCCGACGAATCGTTTTATTGCCGCGTCGCCGAGAGATACCGGCGATTTTACAAGTATGGACGGGCCCTCTTCCACGGAAAGCGCAATCGTCTTGCGCCGTGAACGGACTATTTTAACAGGATAATCCATCGCAATCCCCCCTTTGGATATAAAAGGGGGGGAAGCCCGCGCCGGGCTCCCCCCCTATCTGCTTTGAAATGACATCAGCCGGACTCACTTTACCAGGCTGGCAATCTCCTCGGCAAAATTGTCCTTGCGCTTTTCGATGCCTTCGCCGCGCTCAAAGCGCTCGAAGTCGACGATCCGGATCGAACCGCCCAGGTCTTTCGCAACCTGTTCCGTATACTGTTCGATGCTGAGCTTGTCTTCCTTGATGAACGCCTGGTCGACAAGGCAGACTTCCTCAAAGAACTTGCGCAGACGCCCCTGAACGATCTTTTCGGCGATTGCCGCGGGCTTGCCGGACTCGATGATCTGCTGCCGCAGGATCTCTTTTTCGTGGGCGACGACGTCGGCCGGAACATGGGTTTCGTCCACATACTGCGGAGCGATCGCGGCGACCTGCATGCAGATGTCTTTCGCATATTCCTTGAATCCGGGTTTCGCAGCGACCTCCGGAGACGTCTCGAACTTCACGAGGACGCCGATTTTTCCCTCCGCATGGATATAGGCGCCCACCGTGCCGTCGAATTTCCGGAAACGGCGGATCTTGATATTTTCGCCTATCTTGAGGATTTTTTCCTTCAAAAGCGCGTCGATTGTCTCGCCGCCCGCGGTCTTGCACTGGAGCAGGGCGTCCACATCGGCGGGGCTGTCGGCCAGCACCGTATCGGCGCAGGTTTTGACAAAGCTGCGGAACTCGGCGTTCTTCGCGACAAAGTCCGTCTCGGAGTTGACCTCCATCACGACGCCGGAAGTCCCCTCCTCGTTCGTCGCGGCATAGGCAATTCCTTCCGCCGCCACGCGTCCGGCCTTCTTCACGGCCGCGGCCAGACCCTTCTCCCGAAGGAAATCAACAGCTTTATCCATATCGCCGTCCGCAGCGTCAAGAGCTTTCTTGCAGTCCATCATGCCGCAACTCGTCTTTGCGCGGAGCGCCGCAACGTCTTTCGCAGTAAATGCCATATCGAATCCCTCTCATTTCTAAGTTCTGTTTTACGCTGTCGTTATTTTGCCGCTTTTGCCTCCGCGGCTTCCTCCTGCGCGGCGGCCTCTTCCTTTTCCTCCACGGCGGCGGAACCCATCTGGCCTTCCTTGCCCTCGATGATTGCATTGGCCATCGTCCCGGAGATCAACTTCACGGCGCGGATCGCGTCGTCGTTGCCGGGGACGACATAGTCGATCTCGTCCGGATCGCAGTTCGTGTCGACGATTGCGATGATCGGGATGTCGAGCTTTCTCGCCTCCGAGACGGCGATGCGCTCCTTGCGCGGGTCGACGATGAACAGGGCGCCCGGCAGCTGTTTCATGTCTTTGATGCCGCCGAGATATTTTTCAAGTTTTGCGATCTCAAGCTTCAGCTTGCCGACTTCCTTTTTCGGAAGGAGATCGAACGTGCCGTCCTCCTCCATGGCCTTGAGCTGGTTCAGACGGTC
>DHAI01000035.1:14459-17698 GCA_002397355.1 Ruminococcaceae bacterium UBA4958
TTAATGGATTCCTGCGCCTGCTTCTTGGTGCCGACGAACAGCACGGACTTGCCGTCCATCGAAAGGTCGCGCACGAAAGCATAGGCTTCGTCCAGCTTGCGCACGGTCTTCTGCAGGTCGATAATATAGATTCCGTTGCGCTCCGTGAAAATATACGGGGCCATCTTCGGGTTCCATCTTCTGGTCTGGTGGCCGAAGTGAACGCCGGCTTCCAGGAGCTGCTTCATGGATACTACTGCCATAATAAGAAAACCTCCTTGGTTTTTCCGCCGCCGCGCTGAATTTTTGGCGATAAAACCCGCGGGATGCGGGCACCGTTCGCCGACGCGGCGTGTGTTTTGCAGATTTGCGAGGGTTATTATACCATATACAGAGAAATATTACAAGGAAAATCTCAGCGGCCACGCGGCGGATTCCTTGACTTTTCAAACCGAAAGCACTATAGTAAGAATGAAAAGTGAATGAAACGCTTTCTGTGCTGTAGGGAAAACGAAAGCAGAAAGCCGCTGCGCCCAACGGCGCCGGAGCGGTTTTTTGGTTTCGTTTTTTTATTGGGTTTTACTGATAATAAACAAACGGAGGTCTGGGGGGACTGCAAATGCACAATCCGATGCTGGAACGGCTGCTTGACTTTCCCGTGATCGCCGCCGTGAAAAACGACGAAGGGCTCGGGCGCGCGCTGGCTTCGCCGAGCCCCGTCGTCTTTGTTCTCTACGGGGACCTGTGCGGCATTTCGGGCGTCGTGGCGCGCATCAGGGATGCGGGAAAGCTCGCCATCGTCCACCTGGACCTGATCGACGGTCTTGCGGAGCGCGAGGTTTCCGTCCGCTTTCTGAAAGAGAACACCGCGGCCGACGGGATGATCAGCACAAAGGCGCTGCTTGTCCGCCGCGCGAAGGATTCCGGGCTGATCGCCGTACAGCGCCATTTCCTGCTGGATTCCATGTCGCTGGAAAACGCGGAAAAGCATATCCAGGCGGGCGGGGCGGGCGCGGCGGACTTCTACGAGATCCTGCCCGGCGTGATGCCGAAGATCATCCGGCGCTTCGCCGCCATCACGGACATTCCGGTCATCGCGGGCGGGATGATCCAGGACAAGGAAGACATTGTCTCCGCGCTCGGCGCCGGCGCGACGGCCGTTTCGACGACGCGGGAAAGCCTTTGGTTTACCTAGCGCTTCCATCCGGCCGCAAAATGATCATCACAAGAGAAAGGACGCGTGTTCATGTTTGATGTCGCCGTGATCGGCTGCGGAGTCGTCGGATCCGGGATCGCCTGCGAGCTTTCGCGGTTCCGCCTCTCCGTGGCGATGGTGGAAAAGGAAAACGACGTTGCCTGTGGAACCACGAAAGCCAACAGCGCGATTGTCCACGCCGGCTACGACCCCGAGCCGGGCACGAAAATGGCCCGCCTGAACGTGGAGGGCAGCAGAATGATGGAGGACCTCTGCCGCAGGCTGAACGTGCGCTACAAGCGCATCGGCTCGCTGGTGCTGGCCTTCCGGGAAAGCGAGATGGAATGCGTCCGCGCATTGTACGGCCGCGGTTTGCAGAACGGCGTGGAAGGGCTCCGCATCCTCGCGAAAGAAGAAACCCTGAAACTGGAACCCGGCCTGAACCCGGAGGTCGCGGGCGCGCTCTACGCCCCGTCCGCGGCGATCGTGGACCCCTGGGGCCTGGCGATCGCGCTGGCGCAGACGGCGGTGCTCAACGGTGCGGAGCTTTATCTCAATTCCCCGGTGGAAAGTATCGAGGAAGCGGGCGGATTTTACCGCATCCGCGCGGGGAAGAACAATATCGAGGCAAAATACGTCGTCAACGCCGCGGGAACGCACGCCGACGAGATCAATAACCTTGCCGCGAAGCCCTTTTTCAAGATTCTCCCGGTGAAAGGCGAATACTATCTTCTGGACAAGAACCAGGGCGGCGTCGTTTCGCACACGATCTTCCACACGCCGACCGCTGCCGGCAAAGGCGTGCTCATCTCCCCCACCGTCCAGGGAAACCTCATCGTGGGGCCGACCGCAGACCCCGCCAGCGGGCCGGACGACACGGCAGTCACGGCGGAAGGGCTGCAGAAGATCGCTCGGGAGGCGCTCCGCTGCGACGCCTCGGTCAATCTGCGCGAATCCATCCGGAACTTTGCGGGCGTTCGCGCCGCCACGGAGCGGGACGATTTCATTCTGGAAGCCTCCCCCGACGCGCCGCGCTTCGTCAACGCGGCAGCCATCAAGTCGCCGGGACTCTCCGCTTCCCCCGCCATCGCGAAGGAAGCGCGCAAAATTCTGGAGGGCATCGGCCTCAGGTGCGAGGAAAAGGAGCGTTTCACGGAATACCGCCGCCCGCCGCTTTTCAAGGATATGACGGACGGGGAACGGCGCATAGCTTTCGGGCGCGACCCGCTCTACGGCAGGGTGGTCTGCCGCTGCGAGACGGTCACGCAGGGCGACATTCGGGCCGCGCTGCGCGGCCCGATCCCCCCCGTGAGCGTCGACGGCGTAAAGCGCCGCTGCGGCGCCGGGATGGGGCGCTGCCAGGGCGGATTCTGCGGACCGCGCGTCCACGAGCTGCTCAGCCGCGCCTACCGCGTCCCGATGGAACGGATCATGCAGGACAAAACCGGAAGCTATATCCTGACGGGCGAAACGAAAGCGGGGGATGCGACATGACGAAGCGGTACGATGTGGTCGTGATCGGCGCGGGCCCGGCCGGCCTCGCCGCGGCGTGCAAGGCCTGCGAGAAGGGGGCCCGGCGCGTCCTCGTCGCGGAGCGCGACCGGGAAGCGGGCGGCATCCTGAACCAGTGCATCCACAACGGCTTCGGGCTGCACTACTTCCACGAGGAGCTGACCGGGCCGGAATATGCGGGCCGCTTTTCCGACCTGCTGAAAACGACGAGCGCGGAGCTTTGCCTCGACACCATGGTGCTGCATATCTCCGGGGACCGCCGGATCACCATGATCAACCCGCGCGACGGGCTTTTCACCGTGCAGGCCGGCGCGGTCGTGCTGGCGATGGGGTGCCGGGAACGCACGCGCGGCGCGATCGGAATACCGGGCACGCGGCCGGCCGGCGTGTTTACGGCGGGCGCGGCCCAGCGGTACGTCAATATCGAGGGACACATGGTGGGCAAAAAAGTTCTCGTCCTCGGCTCGGGGGACATCGGCCTCATCATGGCGCGGCGCATGACGCTCGAGGGCGCGAAGGTCGTCGCCTGCGTGGAGCTGATGCCCTACTGCAA
>DHAI01000035.1:17790-30500 GCA_002397355.1 Ruminococcaceae bacterium UBA4958
GGGCTGAACCGGAACATCGTGCAGTGCCTGAACGACTATCATATCCCGCTCTACCTCTCCCACACGATCACGGAGATCCGCGGGAGCCGCCGCGTGGAGGGCGCCGTCGTCTCCCGCGTGGACGGGCGCGGAAAACCCGTCCCCGGCACGGAACGGCTTTTCGACTGCGACACGATCCTCCTCTCCGTCGGCCTGATCCCCGAAAACGAGCTTTCGCGGAACGCCGGCATCGAGCTCGACCCGCGCACGAAAGGGCCCGTCGTCTGCGAGAATATGGAGACGTCGATCCCCGGCGTTTTCGCCTGCGGAAACGTCGTCCACGTGCACGACCTGGTGGACTTCGTTACGGCGGAGAGCCAGCGGGCGGGAGCCGCGGCGGCGGCCTACGCCCTGCAGGGCGCGGCTCCCGCGGAGGAGAAAGCCGTCCCGCTGAAAAACGGCGAGGGCGTCGGCTACACCGTCCCGCAGCGTGTGCGGCCGGGCCGCGTGGAAAAGTACGCAGAGGTTTTCTTCCGCGTGCGCCGCAACTTCAAAGGCTCCGTGATCGAAGTGGAAAGCGGCGGGAACGTCCTTTCCGCTTTCAAGCGCGAGCACATGGCTCCCGGCGAGATGGAGCACATCGTGATCCCGAAGCGGCTGCTGGAAAAAGCCGCGGACGACGGCATCACCATATCCGCAAAGGAGGCGGAGAAAGCATGACGGACCTGACCTGCATCGTCTGCCCGAAGGGCTGCCATCTTCATGTCGACGAGAAAAACGGTTACCGGGTGACCGGGAACAGCTGCCCGCGCGGCGCGGAGTACGGGAAAAAAGAGCTGACAAACCCGACGCGCGTGCTCACAAGCACCGTGCGCATCACCGGCGCGCGCTACCCGCGCTGCCCCGTGAAAACGGACCGGCCCATTCCGAAAGGGATGATGTTCCGCGCGATGGCGGAGCTGAACGGCGTAAACCTCTCTTCCCCGGTCAGGCGCGGCGACATCGCCGTTTCCGACCTGCTCGGCACGGGCGCCAACCTGATCGTGACGAAAGACATGTGAAAGGCGGGAGCGAAATTGGAAAAAAAGTACGTCGTGGCGCTGGACCAGGGAACGACGAGCTCCCGCTGCATGATCTTCGACCGTGGGCAAAACGTCGTCTCCATCGCGCAAAAGGAATTTCCCCAGATCTATCCGAAACCCGGCTGGGTGGAACACAATCCGGTGGACATTTACGTGACACAGTACGGCACGATGGCGGAAGCCGTCGCGAAGATGGGCATCCGGGCGGAGGAGATCGCGGCCATCGGCATTGCCAACCAGCGCGAAACGACCATCGTGTGGGAAAAATCGACCGGGCTTCCGGTATGTAACGCCATCGTCTGGCAATGCCGCCGCACCGCGGAGCTTTGCGAGGAAATCAAAAAGGACCGCGCGCTGACGGAGTACATCCGGGTGAACACCGGCCTTTTGGTGGACGCGTACTTCTCCGCGACGAAGATCAAGTGGATCCTCGACCATGTGCCCGGGGCGCGGGAAAAGGCCGAGGCCGGCGAGCTCCTGTTCGGCACGGTGGACTCCTGGCTCGTCTGGAAGCTGACGAACGGCAGGGCTCACGTGACGGACTGCACCAACGCCTCGCGGACCATGCTGTTCAACATCCGGGAGCGCAAATGGGACGAACGCATTTTGAAGGCGCTCGGCATCCCGGCCTGCATGCTGCCGCGCGTCTGCGATTCCTCCGAGATATACGGGTATACCAATCTGAACGGGGCGGAAATCCCGATCTGCGGCATCGCCGGCGACCAGCAGGCCGCGCTCTTCGGCCAGACCTGCTTTTCCGCGGGCGACGTGAAAAACACATACGGCACCGGAAACTTCATCCTGATGAACACCGGGGACAAAATGGTCCGGAGCAAAAACGGGCTGCTGACCACCATCGCCTACAGCCTCGGCGGCAAGACGGTCTACGCGCTGGAGGGAAGCGTATTCGTCGGCGGTGCGGTCATCCAGTGGCTGCGCGACAAAATGCGCTTCTTCACCGACGCTCCGGACGCGGACTACTTCGGCGCGCAGGCGAAGGACAACGGCGGCGTCTACTTCGTGCCGGCCTTCACGGGTCTCGGCGCGCCGTACTGGGACATGTACGCGCGCGGAACGATCTTCGGCCTGACGCGCGGAACGACACGCAACCAGATCATCCGCGCGGCGCTCGAAGCCATCGCCTATCAGTCCAAGGACGTCATGGACGCCATGACGGCCGACACGGGCCTCGACATCGGCGAAATCAAGGTGGACGGCGGCGCGAGCGTCAGCGACATCATCATGCAGTTCCAATCCGACATCACGCGGAAAACGCTCCGCAGGCCGATGATCCGCGAGACGACGGCGCTCGGCGCGGCGTACCTGGCGGGCCTTGCCGTCGGCTTCTGGAAGGATCTGGACGAAGTCAAACAACACTGGTCGCTCGACAAGCTTTACAAGCCGAAGATGGACGCCGCAACGCGCGAAAAACTCCTGCGCGGCTGGCGCAAATCCGTGGAATGCGCCCGGATGTGGAAAAACGAGAGCTGACCGGAAAAAGGCGGACGAAAGGGCGGGGCGCGACGGGAGAGTTCCCGTTGTGCCCCGTCCTCTCGCCTTAAGCGGCAGACCGCAGACGATTCTCAAAGCTTTTCCGCCGAAGCGGAGACAACGCGCATAGCGGCGCTCAGCCCTGCCATGTTTCCGGGAACAGGCCGGAGTCGGAAACGGGCTCGCCCGCCCGGGAAAGGTGGCTGGTGTCGCCGATCGTACGGCAGCGGAAAGCGGCGATCCCCCTTTTCCGTTCCTCCGTCACAATCGTCGTCACGGACGTCGGGGCGATGAAAGTCCCGTGCCAGAGGACCGGAGCGGAGATGCCGAGCAGGTGGGAGAGCATCACGCCCTCCGCACCCAGATGGCAGAAAAAAACGAGGATGTCCCGGTTCGGGCGCTCGGCGCGGTAGATCATGCCGTCGCGCCGGTAGCCGTGCTCCGCAAGCACGCCGTCCAGCCCCTGCGCGACCTCGCGGTACCGCTCCCGGACGTCTCCCGTCCGCATCAGCGGATCGTCGTACCACCGGTCCTTGTCGTAAAGGTCGCCGCGCGCCGTCCAGTATTCCGGCATCAGATCCCACGGGATGCGCGGCTTTCCCGTCTCCGGGTCGAGAATCTGCGCCGGAAATTCCCGCAGCCATCCGCAGACCGTCGCTTCCCGCCGCGCGCGCCTCAGCGTCTCCTTCGCCGTGTCTCTGGCACGGCCGCACGGCGAGCAGTAAAACCGGCAGACGGTGAGCTTTTCCAGACGGTCGGCCAAAAGGTTCGCCTCCCGCCACCCCTTCGGCGTAAGGGAGTCGTGCTCATAGTCCGGATCGCCGTGGCGGATGACCAGCAGCCTCATCGAATCGACCTTTCCGTTTTAAAATCCCCCGTCTTTTCCTTCACCGCGATGGGCGAGCACCAGGCCCGCGTCCCGTCCGCCCCCACCAACTCGATGCGGACATAGCGGTCGGTCGGCTTGATCTTGTAAGAAGCGAAACCGGACGCCCCGGAAAGAACGCGGTCGTCGCACCAGACGGTATTGCTGTAAAAAACCGCGGTTACGGCGCCGGAGAACTCGGCCTCCACCCTTCCTTCCCCGCAGCGGATCGAGGAAAAGCGCGGTCCCTGCGAAGCATAAAAATCGCCCGCGCGCAGAGCCTCTTTCAGCGCCGTGGGCGTACACTCTTTCGCACGTACCATCACATAGGACCGCGTCTGTTCCCCGTTGTAATAATGGCTGTCGTCCACGGCGACGCACCGGAAGAGCTTCCCCCGCGTGGCCCAAAGGTCGAAATACAGGCTCGCGTCCGCCCGCGCGCCGTTCCAAGGCAGGCCGGAAAGCGTATTGTAGACCTCGACCGCGCAGAGCCCGCGGAGCTTCATCGCCTCGGCCGGGTCCGTCACCGACCAGGCCGGGTGCGCCAGGATCGCAACCCCTCCCGCCGCGTCGATCGCGTCGATGATCTTCTGCGCAGGCGCCTTCCGGATCTCTTCCTTCGGGACCTCCCGCTCCATCCCCACGCCGACAATATGATAAACCGGCGTGGAAACCATGTCGCCCGTGTTCCACTCGCAGCCGCTCAGGACGAGCAGCCCGCCCTGCGGGCCTCCGCGCCCCTGCACCCAGTGGTCGGTCAGCGCGACAAAGTCATAGCCGGCGTCCCGGTAAACCGCGACGGCTTCCTCCGGCGAAAGATGACCGTCCGAAAGTGTCGTGTGCATATGAAGATTTCCCTTGAACCATTTTCCGTCCGGGCGGAAAATTTCATGCATCAATTTCATCCCTCCAATTCCGGATCAATCCGCTCCGGGGAGCAAATCATACCGTTTTTCACTTTCAGTCTACTCCTATCCTCCCGGATATGCAAGCCTGACGCCGCAGCCCGCTCAGGGGGCAGACCTGTACTTTTTCTGATAATACAGGGGGGCGAGGCCGTACTTTTTTTTAAACATCTTGGAAAAGTTGAAAATGTCCTGGTAGCCGGTGCTGCAAGCGGCTTCGGTGGGCGTATAGAGGTCCTCCGTCAGAAGCCGCGCCGCTTTTTCCAGCCGGAAATCGACAAGGTACCGTTTCGGGCTGAAACCGGTCTCCCTACGGAAGATGCTGCAGAAATACCGGCGGTCGAGGCCGAGCGCGTCGGAAACGGACTGGATGCGGATCGGTTTCATATAATTCACGGCGATGAAGTCGCGCGCCTCCGAGACGTAATTCTGCGGCAGCTTTCCCGGCTGCGTGGGCATCGTCTTTTCCTGAAGGATGGAGAAAAGCTCGTAGATCTTCGCGCACAGGAACAATTCCCTTGCTCCGCGGCTCCCGGACTGGAGCATGCTCCGGAAAACCGATTCGCAGAACGTGCCGCGAACCACGTCTCGGCGCAGAAAAGCAAGCTTTCCGGAAAGCTCCGGCGACACCTGAAAGCCGATCCAGATGTAGCTCCATGGGAAATCGCCGTCCGCCTCGTAGCAGGTCATCTCACCCGGATGGATGATAAAAAGGTCGCCTTTTCCAAGACGGTATTCCCCGCGGGGCGTTCGAAACTTCCCCCTGCCGGAAACGATATAGTGGATCAGGTGGTATTCCCGGGAAGCAGGCCCGAACCGGTGACTTTTTTTACAAACTTCGCTCCCGCACAAAAGCGGGTTCACGTCGCGCATCCCTTGATTTTTCAGGATCATATCCGGCATTACCCTTTCACCTCCACCGCTCGTCATACGACATTATACCAAAAAGTCCTGACATTTTCCAATGGTATACCGAAGAATCTATGATAAAATAAGAATGGCATTTCGACGGACATCTATTATTGGAAAAGGGTGGTATTATGACAACTGTGACTCCTCCCATGGGCTGGAATTCCTGGAACACGTTCGGAACGAATATCTCGGACCAACTGATCCGCGAGACCGCGGACAAAATCGTGGAATCCGGTCTGAAAGACCTTGGGTACGAATATGTGGTCATCGACGACTGCTGGTCGGAGCGGCAGCGCGACGCGGACGGCCGGCTGGTGCCGGGCCGCAAGAAATTCCCCAACGGCATGAAAGCCGTCGGAGACTACATTCACGGCAAAGGGCTGAAATTCGGCATGTACTCCTGCGGCGGCACCATGACGTGCGCGGGTTATCCCGGAAGCTTCGAGCACGAGTTCACAGACGCGGAGACGTTTGCCTCCTGGGGCGTCGATTACCTGAAATACGATTACTGCTACCACCCGTCGAGCGTGCCCGGCCCGCTGATGTACCGCAGGATGGCCGCCGCGCTGAAGAACTGCGGCCGCGGCATCCTCTTCGCGGCCTGCAACTGGGGCGCCGAGAAATCGGAGCTCTGGATGCCGGAATGCGGTGCGGACAGTTTCCGCTCCACGGGAGACATTCAGGACAACTGGCAGTCCATCAAGGGCATCGCAAAGTACCAGATCACGGAAAATTCGCGCATCTGCGGCAGGCCCGGCTGCTTCAACGACATGGATATGCTCGTCGTCGGCATGAAAAACGTGGGGAACGTGGCGCTCGGCGGATGCAGCACCGAAGAGTACAAAACGCACTTCGCGCTCTGGTGCATGCACAGCTCCCCCCTCATCATCGGCTGCGACGTGCGCAATATGGATGGGGAAACAAAGAACATTCTGACAAACCGCGAGCTCATCGCCGTCGACCAGGACGCCGAAGCCCGCCCGCCGTTCCTGGCGTCCGACCCGAACGCCGTGGACCGGCAGATGATCTACGCCAAGATCCTGAGCGACGGCAGTTACGCCATCTGCTTCACCAACTACTCGGACGCGCCGATCAACTCGACGCTGCTGTTCTGGGAGCTCGGCCTCTCCGACACCTGCGGCTACGGCCTGAAGCTCCGCGACCTGTGGGAGCACAAGGACGTCGGCGTATTCCACAGAGACTTCACAAGCACGGGGATCCCGGCGCACGGAACCCGCGTCTACCGCGCGGAAGTCGTAAAGCTGAAATGAGCACCTGCAAAAAGTGCGGGAAAGAACTGACGCAGGACGAAACGGCGATTTACCGCCGCCTCGTCTCCCGCGCGGCAGAGGAGTTTCTCTGCATCGACTGTCTGGCGGAATACTTCCGCTGCGACCGGTCGGTGATCCTGGAGCGCATCCGCTATTACAAGGAGATGGGATGCACGCTGTTCGCCGGCGGCTGAACGTTTCCGCATGGGCGCGGGGCGATCGAATCGATTTTTACAAAAAATCCCATATACCGAAGAAGTCCGCCGCGATACACGGCGGGCTTCTTTTTCGTAAAAGCCGTTCGGAGGTTTATTCCGGCGGGGCATCTTCCTCCCGGGGCATCCCTCTCATGCGGCGGTAATAGGTAACCATCAGAAGGACCGCGGAACCAAGCCACGCGGCAACCTCCGCGAAATAAACGCCGCCGCGGCCGACAAGCAGGGGCAGCGCAAGCACGCACCCTACGCGCATCGCAAGCTCGACGATCCCGGAGATCATCGGAACCACGGTATCCCCCATTCCCTGCAGAGCCGAACGGTACAGATAAAGCATATAAAGAACAAACAGGAAAATACCCATCAGGAACAGATAATGGTACGCGACGTCGACGACGGCCTCCACATCCTGCTCGTTTCCTGAAACGAAAACACGGACGATCTGTTTCCCCAGAGAAAGGATTACAACTGAAATCAGCCCGGCCACGCAGATCGACATTTTCAGACCGGCTTTCATGCCCTTGCGGATCCTTCCGTACTTTTTTGCGCCGAGATTCTGCCCGGTATAGGCGACCATCGAGAACCCGAACGAGGTCGCGGCCAGCTCCAGCAGGCCGTAAAGCTTCATCACGGCGGTATAGCCCGCGACAAAGATGACGCCGAATCCGTTGACGACCGCCTGAACGACCATGCTGCCCACACCGATCACCGCGTTCTGTACCGCCATCGGCGCCCCGAGAAGGACCAGCCTTTTGATGAGATCCCAGTCCGGAATCCAATCGTCCCGGCTCAGATGCAGAAACGGGATGCGGGAAAGCGCTTTCAGGCAGAAAAGACAGGAAAACGCCTGCGCGATCACCGTCGCCGCGGCGGCTCCCGCCACTCCCCAGCGCAGGAGCACAACAAAAACAATGTCCAGCGCGATATTGATGGCGGAGGCAATCCCCGTTGCGGCGAGAGGAGCCCTGCTGTTCCCCATGGACCTTAGAACCGACGCGAAAACATTGTAGCCGGTAATGACGGGAATCCCGCCGAGGAGGATGTACAGAAAAGTCAGGCTGCTGTCCATGATTCCGGAAGGAGTACGGAGCAGGCGCAGAATCGGTTTCGCCAAAGGGAAGAAAACAACCATGAAAAGGATGGAAACGACGGCGGAAAGCAGCACCGACATGGCTACCGTTCTCCGCACGGCGGGGTAATCCTCCGCGCCGAACTGCTGGGCAACCAGGATGGAAAACCCCTGGCACAGGCCGATTACCGACCCCAGGACCAGCCAGTTGATCCAGTCGGCGGCTCCAACCGCCGCGAGCGCCTGAAAGCCGATCACATGCCCGACCACGACGGTGTCGACCATCGTATACGTCTGCTGGAGGATATTCCCCAGCATCAGGGGCAGGGCAAAAAAAAGGATCAGCCTGGCGGGGTCCCCTTTCGTCATATCCGTAGAATTCGCAGTGAGTCTGATTTTCTCCACCCCGCTAGTTTTAGTTTTTTCCATACACAAAAGCGTTCCGGCATAAGCGCTCCGCTTCTGCCGGAAAAACGCCGGGTCCGCTCCGTGTCTGCGTACCCGGCGTTTCAATCAAAGAAAGGCGTAGGCGGATTGCCAGCCGACACGGCACGCCGCACGGGGAATTCCCGGCAGCCGCGTCCGCCGCGGCTTTTTTTACAGATCCGTCACCGCGACGGCCTGGCTTCCCAGCGCCCGATAGCGTTTTTCCACCAGTTCCTTATCATAGCCTATGATACCGTTCGAATCGTATGGATCATTGAAATAATACAGGTTATCGTCGTAACCGACCAGCACAAGGCAGTGCTCTCCGGCGATCCACTGAAACGTTTTCCCAGTGCTCTCTATCGTCCAGCTTTTTCCCTGCTGCGGCTGTTTCATATTGCTTGTCGCCCAGACGAGGACGGGAGAATTGTGATCGATATAGGTACGGAGCAGATCTTCCAGCTTCGTCCCGGTGACATTCACCGCTTTTTTGGACTTGTTCTGAAAAAAAGAGTTCATGACGGACGTAATGACCGGAGCATAGCAGCCGAATCCGGAAGACGAATGGGGATCCCCGATAAACGACTGGGAGGGATCTTTTCCGACGCAACCGCTTTCCGTCTCTTTCAGCTGTGATTGCGGCGTGTTTTTCACGAAGTCCTCCACCGTAATATCATATCCGTAAAATTGCATCACCATCGTGGCGCTCACCAATTCGCACCCGGTTTCCAACACGTTTTTCTGACTGATATAAGGAACATCAATCATCGTCTTTTTGTTTTTATCACGATTCGAATATCCGTAATAATTGATTCCCAACAGAACAGGGATCAGGAATAAAGCAAATACGATGACGCGTCCCGCGCCCCGCTTTTTATTCCGGTATCCTTCCGCCCTCATTCTCTTTTCCTCTCCGCTTTTCGCTCGCAAAAACGTTTCAGACGAAACGAACCATACGATAGACGAACCGTTTTTCCCACCGCGTCATTTTTTCGCCGGACCCGTCGAGCTCCTCACGACAAATTCCGTCCCCAGCACAATATCCTCCCCCGGCTTACCGTGGATCTGGTCGAGCAGACAGTACATGGCACGGCGCCCGATCTCCTTTTTCGGAGCGCTGATGGTGGAAAGAGGAGGATCGACGCAGCTCGCGAAAAAAATGTCGTCGCACCCCACGACCGAAATATCGCCCGGCACCGTCATCCCGGCTTCACGGATCGCCTTAATCGCGCCGAGCGCCATCATGTCGTTGACGACGAACACGGCCGTCGCTCCCGTTTTGCGTCTTAAAAGAACATTCATCGCGCGGTAGCCGTCCTGAAATTCCGTGTGGAACGGGTAGGCGCCCTCCACGATCAGGGACGCGTCGGGCTGCAGGCCGTATCTGCGCATGGACTTCACATACGAAGTGTACCGCGTATGGACCCGGCTGAACGGGAGCCCGCTCAAAAGGCCGATTTTCCTGTGCCCCAGGTCGGCCAGATATTTGATCATATGATCGACCGATCTCTCGTAGTCGAGCTCCACGCTGCACCCGTCCACGCCGACCAGCGCGATCCCGGCCTTGCGGTACTCCTCAAATACCCGGCGCAGCCTGTCGTAGGCGACCGTGATGAAGACGCCGTCGATATTGCGGGAAATCAGGTCCCAGAGCATCTCCTCGTTCGTGTAATTCAGCCCGATCAGGGAAACGATGTACCCCTCTTTCCACGCGACCTCGCTCATGCCCTCGGCGATCTCGGAGTAGTAGGTGTTTTTGATGTCTTCCACAATGATGGCGACATGCTTTCCGACCTTTGTAACAAGACTCTGGGCGATTCTGTTCGGGCGGTATTTCGTATCGCGGACCACGCGCTGGACTCTTTCCGTCAATTCGGGGCTGACCGCTTTGGATTTATTGATCACATGGGACACCGTGGCTTCCGATACGCCGGCCAGCCGCGCCACTTCTTTTCTTGTTACCATGGAACGACCCTGCCCTTCCTGCAGAATGCGTGCGGCCCGGTCGAGGCCGCCGCCATCGATCCGGCCGCGAGAGGTCACATCGGGGAAACGACCGGGTATGGTGGATTCGACTGCGTTCTGCGAAATTTATTTCAAAATTGCCCTGTTTTTTGTAAATTTATTCTAACAATTGGAATTATAACACAGCGCTGATTGCCTGTCAAACCTGCAAAAAAGCACCGGAGCGTCACGGTTTTTCCGGAAAGACCGAGCCGAACCAAACAGGAAGGGGCGGCGGAATAAAATCCGCCGCCCCTTCCCCCGTCGTTTTATTCCGAGAGCCAACCCGTCAGTGCTCGTAGCTGTCGAACAGGCTGCGGACCTGCAGCTCTTTCCGGAATTCCCCGGCGGAAAGGCTGCGCGAGAGGTCTTCCTTCCGCACGAAAATCTCCCGGCTCTCCCCTGCGCTCAGGTCGAAGAAATTGTCGCTGAAAATCGCGTCCGCGCCGGCAAGGCGCAGCTCGACGAACCGGGCGAACGATTCCGCCGTCAGGCTGACGGCGAAGCCCTCCTCCGTCTGTCTGACGTCGGCGGCGATCTTCGGGTCCTCAAAGGAAAAATGTTTCGCCGGCACAAACGAAACCGTGCCCCTGCTCACCGTTTCGCCTCCGGAGACGAAACGGAAGTCGAGGTAAGTCCGCCGGCGTTTTTCCGCCGTATCCAGTTCTTTCGCAAAGTCGAGGCGAAGCGCCTCGCACGAAGCGAGCGCGGGAACCTTCGCATGCTCCTCCCCGGAGGCAACCACATCGCCGCGGGCCGTCGTCAGCCGCCAGCGCACTTCGCCCTCCGCTTCCCGCATCGTGTCGTTGGTGAGGAACAGCGGAACCGACGTTCCCTCCTCGCACGCGGAGACCATGACCGGCGAGAAGAAACGCTTCGCGGCATATTGAAGGGCCTTCCACCTGCCGCAGTAGTCGACGCTCGCCCAGGAGGCCACCGGCCAGCAGTCGTTCAGCTGCCAGAAGACGGTGCCCATGCAGCGGCCGCGGTTCCTGCGCCAATGCTCCACGCCGTAGCGGATCCCCTCCGCCTGGATGAGCTGGGAAACGTAGAGCAGGGAGTCGAAATCTTTCGGGTACCGGAAATACTGGCTGATATAATAGAGAATCTTCTCGTTGCCGGTCCCGCTTTTCTGGTGGGATTCCATCACATACGAAAAGATGTTCCTGTCCTCCGGCAGCGTGAAGGTTTCCACGGTTTTCAGCCCGGGGAACGACTGAATCCCGAATTCGGACATGAATCTCGGCACAATGCCGCGGTACGCCGTAAACGGTTTGCAGCCGTGCCAGACGTCCCAGTAATGCATATCACCGCGGTCCTGCCCGTTCGGGTCGTCAAAGCATCCTCCGGAGGACGGAGAGGAAGGCCAGAAGGAAGTAACGGGATCGTTTTCCCTGATGACGCCGGGCAGCAGGATTTCAAACATTCTGATATAGTCCGCTTTTAGCCTGGAGTATTCCGGGGCGTTCCATCCCCATTGCGCCCAGCCGACCTCCATCTCGTTGTTGCCGCTCCAGAGGCCAAGCGAGGCGTGGTGGCGCAGCCGCCTGACATTCTGCGCGGCTTCGGCCGATATGTTTTCCCGGAACGAGTCGGTGAGAAGATACATGCTGCAGGCAAACATCAGATCCTGCCACACGACGATGCCGTTTTCGTCGCACAGGTCGTAAAAATAATCCTCCGGGTAGTAGCCGCCTCCCCAGACGCGGAGGACGTTGAAGTTCGCCTCCACGCAGCTTTGGATCAGGCGGGCGGTGCGGCTGCGGCTGCATCTGGAAAGGATGCTGTCCTCCGGGATGTAGTCCGCGCCCATGGCGAAAAACGGGACGCCGTTCACCGTAAAGGCGAAGGATTCGCCGTATTCGTCCGGTTTCCTCTCGACGGTAAGCGTGCGCAGGCCGATACGAAGGGATTTTTCATCCAAAACCGCATCCTCTTTCGCAAGAAAGACCTCCACCTTGTAAAGCGGATGCCCGCCCATGTTGTTCGGCCACCAGAGCTGCGGGCGGTCGATTTCGACCGTCGTCTCCGCAGCCCCGTTTTCAGCCGCGGTCCGCTTCTCCAAAACCGAGCCGTCCGGCGCCGTGACGCGGACGCGGACCGTATACCGGGCCGCATCCCATATTTCCAGCGCGGTCCGGACCGTGACGCCGACCGTTCCCCCCGCATGGCGCTGCGTCACCAGGACGTCGTCGATGCGCGCCGCATCGTAGCCGCGGATGGAGATGGAACGCCAGATACCCATGTCCGGAAGCTTCGGGCCCCAGTCCCAGCCGAACATGCAGTGTGCCTTGCGCAGATAGGCGTAGCCGGCGATCGCTTCGCCGGAGCCCATCAGCGGAAGCTCTTTCTGCCGCTCCGCAAGATAGCGGATCGGCGAGTGGAAAAGGACGCGGACGGCGTTCTTGCCGGGAAGCAACAGCTTTTTCACGTCCGCCTCGTAAGTCCTGTGCATGTTCGACGCGCTCAGGACCTTTTCCCCGTTCAGAAA
>DHAI01000035.1:30690-32485 GCA_002397355.1 Ruminococcaceae bacterium UBA4958
TCGACGGAAAAATCGCGGCGATACTCGTAGTCGCAATCGCTGAGCCGCATCGCCTCGGCTTCGTTGTCTCGGAAGAACGGGTCTTCCATGCGGCCCGCTCTCAGCAGGTCGGCGTAAACCGATCCTGGCACCGACGCGGCGGTCCAGCCGCTTTCGTCCGCCCGTTTCATCCGCCACGCGCCGTTCAAATCGATTAATCGCATGTGTTACTCCTCCATTTGCCGCGGGGAATCCCTTGGGCAAATACCGGGACGCCCCGCAATTTTCCTATTTATCCTACCAGCGTCCTTGTAAAATTTCTTGCGCTCTGTTAACATATGGATTGTAATATTTTCACATATAAAGGAAATGAGCATACCGATGCCCGTCTATCGCCTTACGGCGGACCTGAATACCGACCCGGAGGTCGGGGCCTCCCCGAACCGCATCGTATCGGTCCGTTTCGCGGCTCCGATGCACTGCCATGATTTCTACGAGTTTTTCCTCATCGTGAGCGGCTCCTGCCGGCACCTTGTCAACGGCGGCGTCCAAAGACTCGCGGAAGGGGCCCTCGTCTTCATCCGGCCCGACGACACGCACGCTTACGATTACGATGGAAAAAACGACTGCGAGTTCGTCAATATCCCCTGCGCGGCGGAGTTGATCCGGGAGGCGTTTCGCTACCTCGGCGGGGAGCCGTTCGCGCGGCGGTACCTCGCGCCGGCAATGCCCCCCGTCGTGATCCTGTCGCAGGTGGAACGGAAGGCCTTTCTTACGGAATACGAAAAACTCCGCGTGCTCTCTTCCTTCAATAAGCCGTACGCGCGCCTTTTTCTGAAGGGACTGATCGCGGAGACCTTCACGAGCTACTTCTCCGCCGACTGCACCGCGAGCAGCAACACGCTGCCCGGGTGGCTGGAAAGCCTTCTGGCGGAGATGCAGAAAAAGGAAAACTTCACCGCGGGCCTTTCGCGGATGTACGCCCTCTCCAAGCGAAGCCCGGGGCATCTGAACCGCGCCTTCCGCCAATATCTTTCCATGACGCCGGTCGCCTATATCAACGGTCTGCGGCTCGATTACGCGAAGGTCCTGCTTCTTTCCACCGAGCACCCCATCGTGGACGTCGCCTTCGAGTCCGGGTTCAACAATCTCAGCCACTTCTACCACCTTTTCCACGGCGAATACGGCATGGCGCCGGCCGAGCTGCGGAAAAGGCGCAAAACGATATAAAACACGCGGAGCGCCGCAGAAAAGGCGCCGGGGAACCCGGCCGACAAAGTCGAACCGATTTCCCCGGCGCCTCGTTTTCACGGACCGAGTATTCCGGCCTGCGAGGGCGGGCGTCCCGTCATCCGGCGGACGTTTCGATGCAGACCATACTGTGGATCCTGACCTCCGGCACCGTGAACGCCGCATATCCGTCCCGGTAAGCAAACGGAAGATCCTTTTGATCCGGCACGGTGTAGACGCGCGCCGCCCCGCCGCATTTTACCGAGCATTTCACATTGTAAAGCGGTACGACGTCCTCAATGACCTCGGTGTCGGCCCCGCGGATCGTGGTGTGCGCGAACAGGAGGTGGAGTACTTCCCTGTTTTCTTTCCGCGTCAAGGTTACGACGGCGCGGTCCGGCACTTCGGCCTTTGCGGAAAAGCCGTCGCCGCCCATCAGCCGCCCGATAACGCCGCGCACAAGCTCCTTGTACTGCAGGTCCCCGTACCGGGCATAGCCCGAAAACACGTCCCAGCCGATATACGCGACGCTCCCCTTGACCGCGACGGTCGGGTACTGTGTCCGCGGGTCGTTCGGCGCGTGCTG
>DHAI01000055.1:0-5897 GCA_002397355.1 Ruminococcaceae bacterium UBA4958
ATCGCCAGGGAACCGCCGAGGATCGCAAGCAGGACATACAGCACATAACCCATGCTGAAAATCGTCGGCATCAGGGTATTGCCGTATTTGTTCGCCTGCGTCGAATCATAGCAGAGCTCGTCGTTTTTCTTGTCAAAGGTCTCTTTGGCTTTCGCTTCATGGCAGAAAACCTTTACGACCTTCTGACCGTTGATCATTTCCTCAATGTATCCGTTTACGTCGCCGAGGGAGCTTTGCTGACGGACGAAATATGTCCCGCTCTTCCCTACGACCTTTTTGATCAGCATGAAGAGGGCGAAGGTAAACACCAGCACAAAGGCGGTCAATCCGACGCTGAGGTACAGCATGGAAAAGAAAACCGCGGCGATGGAGACGATGGTGGAAAAAAGTTGTGGCAGGCTCTGCGAAATCATTTGGCCGAGCGTGTCGGCATCGTTTGTATAACGGCTCATGACGTCGCCGTAGGAGTGCGTATCGAAGTAGCGGATCGGAAGTGTCTGCATATGGGTGAACATCTCATCGCGAATTCTTTTCATGGTTCCCTGCGAAACGCTGACCATGATCCTGTTGTAAGCCAGCCCGGAAACGACGCCCACGGCGTAGATGCAGCCCATAACGGCAAGGGCTTTGGCGAGCCCCGTGTAAACGGGCACCTTTTCCAACAGAATCGGCGAAATATAGTTGTCGATCAGCCGCTGGATAAAAAGCGAAGATGCGGCTCCCGCCACGGAGCTGAGAAGGATGCAGATCACGACGAAGATAAGGTGGAACCGATAGCTTGACATATAAGAAAACAAGCGCTTCAGCGTTCCGGGCTTGAATTTCAGAACGGATGCCGTGCCGGTCCCGGCGCGGGCTTTCTGGCGCATCTCAGCCATGAATCTGCGCCCCCTTTCCCTGCGACTCGTAAACTTCACGGTAAATCGGACTGGAGACAAGCAATTGCTCATGGGTTCCCACGGCTTTTACGCAGCCCTCGTCGAGGACGACGATTTTATCGGCGTCCTGAACGGACGCGATCCGCTGGGCGATAATGATTTTCGTCGTGTTTGGAATTTCTTCGCGGAGCGCTTTGCGGATCAGGGCGTCCGTTTTGGTGTCCACAGCGCTTGTCGAGTCGTCAAGAATCAGGATTTTCGGCTTTTTCAACAAAGCCCTGGCGATGCACAGGCGCTGTTTCTGTCCGCCGGACACGTTGGTCCCGCCCTGGTCGATGTACGTGTCGTATTGCTTTGGAAACGCGCGGATAAAACCGTCCGCCTGCGCCAGCTTACAGGCGCGCTCCATTTCCGCGTCCGTAGCGTTTTCGTCGCCCCAGCGCAGATTGTCTCGGATGGTTCCGGAGAAAAGAATGTTTTTCTGAAGCACCATCGCGACCTGGTCGCGCAGCGTCTTCAGATCATATTGCCGCACGTCCACTCCCCCGACCAAAACGCGTCCGACCACGGCATCGTAAAGGCGCGGGATCAGCTGAACCAGGCTCGATTTGGAAGAGCCGGTCCCGCCGATGACGCCGACCGTCTCCCCGGAGGCGATGGACAGATTCACCCGGTTCAGGACCGGTTTGCTGCTTTTTCTCCCGTAATAAAACGTGACGTCATCGAAAAGGATGGAGCCGTCCTTTACCTCACAAACGGGGGCTTCGCAGTTCCTCAGCGTGCTTTCTTCGCGGAGGATCTCTGCGATGCGCTCGGCGGAAGCGCGCGAGGTGACGACGATGACGTATATCATCGAGAACATCATCAGGCTCATCAGAATCTGGAAGGAATAGGTGATCAGGCTCATCAGCCCGCCCGTGGAGAGACCGACGGCCGGGTTGTTGCCGGAGGCGACGATGGCCCGCGCGCCGAACCACGAGATTACGATCAGGCTGCCGTAGACGCAGAACTGCATCAGCGGCATGTTCAGGGAAACGCGCTTCCCTGCCTTTGAAAAGTCTTTGAAAATAGACGTTGAGATCTTTTTGAATTTTTCCTCCTCATGGCTTTCCCGCGTATAGGACTTCACCACGCGGATGGCGCGGAGGTTTTCTTCGACCGTGTTGTTCAGCTTGTCGTAAGTGCGGAAAACGCGCACGAATATCGGGTGAACATGCGTCGTGATCAGCCACAGGCCGATGCCGAGAATCGGGATGGCAAACAGAAAAAGCAAAGAAAGCTGCCTGTCGATCCGAAAAGCGGCGATCAGGGAGAAAATCAGCATCGCGGGGCTCCGCACGGCCATGCGCAAAATCATCTGGTAGGCGTTTTGCAGGTTCGTGACATCCGTGGTAAGCCTTGTCACAATACTGGAAGTGGAAAATTGATCAATATTGGTAAATGAAAAGTCCTGCACCTTATAGAACATGTCGTGGCGCAGATTTTTCGCAAATCCGGACGATGCAACCGCCGCGGACGTCCCGGCCAGCACCCCGAAAAGGAGTGCAAACAAGGCGCCGATAAACAGGCCGATCCCCATTTTAAAAACATAGGACATATCCTTCGCGTCGATCCCGTAGTCGATCAGGTTTGCCATCAGGATCGGGATAACGACGTCCATCAAGGCTTCCAGGATTACATAGACCGGTGTGAGGATCGAGTCCTTTTTGTACTGGCGGATACTGCCCGCGAGTGTTTTAAGCATAAAAAGCCTCCTTGGTTGCGCTTTTATTCTTGAAATATCATAAAGTGAATTATTTTCTTTTGAGATTGCTTTGCATCCGTTCCAGGAAGCCGAGGAGAGACTCGATTTCCTTCTGTGTGAATCCGCGCGTCAAGTCCTGCTCCAATCGAGCCACATCCTTATGGATCATCTCGTTGATTTCGACCGCCTTGCGCGTCAGCACAATTTTTTTCAGGCGCGCATCCTGCGGGACGCTTTCACGGGCGATCAGTCCTTTCTGCTCCATGGAGGTCATGGCTTTCGAGGCGGTGGAACGTGTGATTCCGAAGCGTTTCTCCAGATCCTTCTGGTAGATGTCCTGATCGGCGTGGTCCGCCAGATAGGAGATAATCCATCCGTTTGTTCCCGTGATCGTTTCCACACGCTTTTTCACCGGCGAATTTTCAATGTAGCGCATAATCTGATTATTCAGGCGGCGAAGCTGCATACCAACAGCGTTTTTCTTCATATCCACCTCCGAAAAATATGCGGAATGTCCAACTGTTTTACATTCAACATTTATTTTTTATTATTATAATGAAAACGCGTTGTGAAGTCAAGCGATTTTTTTAGTCGATGCGCGGAGGATCGGCGCCGCTGAACAGCCGTATTGCGGTGTGTTTCAAAATCGGCTCTGTCCAAAATCACAGCCTGAATTCGCGTTGCGGTGAACTGTAATACTTCTCCCAATTTTTTAAGCAGAAAGCAGAAACATTCAACCGAAAACGGCTGAATGCCAGTGGAAAATCTCCTTGAAGGGTGCAAAGAGGCAGCCGGTTTTCTCCGGCTGCCAAGCTTGCTATCACCTACAACATGGAAAGCGGCCGGAGCAACCCGGCCGCTTTCCATGACCAATCGAATACGGTTCATTCTTCGGCTTCAAACTGATCCTTGCCGGCACCGCATTCCGGGCAGGTCCAGTCGTCCGGAAGGTCTTCGAATTTTGTTCCGGGCTGAATTCCGTTTGCCGGGTCGCCTACAGCAGGATCGTAAACATAGCCGCAGACTGAGCAGACATATTTTTTCATGTTTTTTCCCCCATTATATCCAATAAAATCTTTTTGCAGGATTAAAATTAAGATACCACATCTCCATCTTATTGTAAAGCTGTTTTCATTATTTTTCCATCCCCCGCGTGCATATTTTTCTTGACAAATGCAAGAAGCCGGCTATAATACAATTGAATGATTGATCAATCATTCATTAAATGCGAAAGCAGCCGGGTAACCTGAATTTTTTCGCTGCGAAAATACAGAGATGCGGTCGCCAAAGCTATTCTTCAGATAAAGCTCCGCTGCCGAACGAATTGATTTATTGTTCAATTGAGCAATAAATGTCACTTTTCAATCCAAGAGTATATCGGAAAGAGGGAACCACATCATGGAGAAAATACAACCGGCAGAAGCGCAAGGAACGGCAAAAAAGGTATTTTTCATCACCGGAGCCGTTCTGTTTGCGTTGGGGCTCTTTTTGACAATGCCGCAAAACGTGAAGTTGATTGTCTTCCTCATAAGCTACCTGTTCACGGGCGGCAATGTGCTGCTGGACGCCCTCAGAAATATTTTAAAAGGGCAGGTATTTGATGAAAAATTTCTGATGTGCCTTGCGACAATCGGTGCTTTTTGTACCGGTCAGTATGCGGAAGGCGTAGCCGTCATGCTCTTTTACCGCGTCGGCGAATATTTCGAAGATCTCGCCGTGGATCATTCTCAAAAATCGATCGCCTCACTGATGGATATCCGCCCGGACAGCGCCAACTTAAAAAAGGACGGCAAGGTGGAAAAAGTTTCTCCGCAGAATGTTTCCGTCGGAGACATGATTCTTGTCCGCCCGGGGGAACGAATTCCTCTGGACGGTATCGTCGTGGAAGGAAAATCTTTCATTGACACCTCCGCCCTGACCGGAGAATCCGTCCCCCGGTCCGTCGTTCCCGGAAAAGAGGTCCTTTCCGGTTCCGTCAACAAGGGCGGCGTGGTAACGGTGAAAGTGACAAAGGAATACGGTGAGTCCACCGCAACCAAAATCCTGGACCTTGTTCAGAACGCGGCAAGCCAGAAAGCGCCCACCGAAAAATTCATTACGAAATTTGCAAAAGTCTATACGCCGGTTGTGGTTTTCTCCGCGCTGGCACTCGCCCTGCTCCCTCCCCTGCTGATTCCCGGGGCCGTTTTCAGCGACTGGATCAACCGAGCGCTGACGTTTCTCGTCGTTTCCTGCCCTTGCGCGCTTGTGATTTCCGTTCCCATGAGTTTTTTCGGCGGCATCGGCGCCGCTTCCCAAAAAGGTATTCTCGTGAAAGGGAGCAATTATCTGGAGGCTCTGAATCGGGTGAATACCGCCGTGTTCGACAAAACAGGCACCCTGACACGCGGCACATTCCGCGTAACGAAAGAAGCCCCGGCCGAGGGAGTTTCAAACGACAGCCTTCTTGATCTCGCCGCCCATGCGGAGCTCTACTCCAGCCACCCGATTGCGCTTTCCATTCGGGAAGCCTATGGAAAAGAGCCGGATGCTTCCCGCGTTTCCGACTACGAGGAAATCACCGGCAAGGGTGTCTGCGCAAAAATTGACGGCAGACCGGTCCTTGCCGGAAAGGCAACGCTGCTCGATGGCGAGCAGATCCCCCATCCCGAGCCGGAAAAGGAAGGCACAATCGTATTTCTGGCCGCCGACGGCCGATTCTTCGGGTATCTCATCATTTCGGATGAACTGAAGCCCGACAGCGCCGGGACGATCAGCGGCCTGGAAAGCAGTAATATCCACACCGTCATGCTGACCGGCGACAGCCGCGCCGCCGGGGAACGCACGGCCGACAGACTCGGTATAAAGGTCTTTTACACGGATCTGCTTCCTCAACAGAAAGTGGAAATCACCCAGGAGCTGAAACAGGAACTTCCTGCCGGGGGGAAACTGCTGTTTGTCGGAGACGGGATCAACGACGCGCCGGTGCTGACGAGCGCAGACATCGGCGTGGCCATGGGTGGTCTTGGCTCCGATGCGGCGATTGAGGCGGCCGATGTCGTTTTGATGACCGACGAGCCCTCCAAGCTCATCACGGCGATTCAGATTGCCCGGAAGACGCATGCCATCGTTCAGCAGAATATCATATTTGCCCTTTTCGTAAAGCTGCTTATCCTTGTGCTCGCCGCCTTCGGCATTGCTACAATGTGGGCGGCCGTGTTCGGTGACGTTGGAGTCACCGTTATTGCAGTGTTGAATTCCATCCGGACAACCAGCATCGGCCGATATGGTAATGG
>DHAI01000055.1:6119-8275 GCA_002397355.1 Ruminococcaceae bacterium UBA4958
GGATCGTTAAATAATTGACATTATTTTTCTGAAAAGGGGACGTCTATGCTAAAGCTGATGAGAGCGCCTTCCAAGTAC
Organism: Ruminococcaceae bacterium UBA4958; assembly: GCA_002397355.1. Classification (GTDB taxonomy): domain Bacteria; phylum Bacillota; class Clostridia; order Oscillospirales; family Acutalibacteraceae; genus Thermocaproicibacter. The sequence goes on from DHAI01000055.1 coordinate 6,198, forward strand.
GTGCAGGGGCCTGATTCTCTGCTTCATTTCTACGATGATGCAAAGGATATGGGGAAATCCTTCCTGTTTATCTGCAGCAGAAGCGGCTGCAAGGCTGCGAAGCCGAAGATCGAAAAGAGTTTCGCCGGCAAGGATGTGAAGGCCCGGTTTGAGGTTTTCGGAGGAACGAGCTCCCGCAGCGAAATCTCGAAAATGCAGAAGATTGTTCAGGACGACAAAATCGACGTAATCTGCGGAATCGGCGGCGGCAGCGCAATCGATACGGCCAAAGCCACGGCTTACTACGAGCATCTGCCCGTCGTGGTCATTCCGACGGTCTGTGCGACGGACGCCCCCTGCACCGGCCTTTCCGTCATCTATAACGACGACGGCACATTTTCAAATTATATTTTCTACCCGAAGAATCCGGATGCCGTGATCGTCGATTCCTCCATCATTGTCCATGCTCCGGTCCGTTTTCTCGTTTCCGGAATGGGCGACGCGCTCGGCACGTATTTTGAGGCGCGGATGTGTGAAAAGACGAACTCCCCCAGCCTGGAAAACGGGGGCATCACGAAGTCCGCCATGGCGCTGTGCGAATTGTGTTATCATACGCTGCTGGAAGACGGCTATAAAGCGAAAAAAGCTGCCGAGCTTGGCGTGCTGACACCTGCCGTGGAGGCCATCATCGAAGCGAACACCTACCTGAGCGGCGTCGGAGCCGACAACGGCGGCCTTGCCACAGCTCACTCCGTCTATAATGGTTTCACTGCGCTGGATGAATGTAAGCACACCATGCATGGAGAACTTGTCGCTTTCGGAACGCTGGTGCAGCTCGTTCTGGAAGACGCGCCGGACGATGAGATCAACGAGGTAATGGATTTCTGCGTCTCCGTCGGTCTTCCGATCACCCTGAAACAGGTCGGTGTGACCAACCCGAAGCGCGTAAAGGTTGCCGCCGAAAAAGCCTGCGCTCCCGGTGAATCCATTCACAACATGCTTGGCGACGTTACGCCGGATCAACTCTACAACGCGGTCATCGCAGCCGATGCAATTGCGAAAGACTTCTGTTTTGAAGGCGAAGAAGAATAACTGATCAGCTTGGATATTGTAATTGGATATTGTAAAAGGTTCGGTTGCCGAAGAAACGGCGACCGAACCTTTTTGTCGTTAGGCTAACACCCTGGCGACGCCCGGGCATTCCAAAAAGCTTTTGTGTTTCGCATGAATCCGCGAATCAAACCCGCCCCAAATTTGATTCTTCTTTGAGTCAATCCATGCAGCATGAAAAGCAGAAGCTGCTTGGGTGAAAAACGGCGTTACCCACGTGCGGCGCTCCGGAAACGGGGCCAGGAAAAAAGGCTCCCCGCCTTTCAAGCGCGCGAGACGGTCAGCGCCTGTTCCGGCTCCAAACTGTTTGAGTCGGAAACATGCTGGTACTGAGCGCGATAGAGACGGTAATACAGTCCTTTTTTCTGCATCAACTCGTCGTGCGAACCGCTTTCCATGATTTTCCCGTCGGAAATATACATGATGCGGGTGCAGTTGCGGATTGTGGAAAGCCGATGCGCGATGATAAAACTGGTTCTGCCCTTCATCAGGAGATTGATCCCCTGCTGGATGAGCTGTTCGGTGGAAGTGTCGATGGAAGAGGTAGCCTCGTCCAGGACGAGGATGCGCGGATCGGAGAGCAGCGTACGCGCAAAGGCCAGGAGCTGCTTCTGCCCTTGGGACAATCCCCCGCCGCGCTCCTTCACGACGGTCTGGTATCCTTCCGGGAGGTTCCGGATGAACTCATCCGCATGCAGAAGTTTTGCCGCGTTCTCAATTTCCGTTTCCGTCGCATCAAGCTTGCCGTAACGGATATTGTCTGCGATTGTTCCGGAGAAAACGAAACTGTCCTGCAGCATGATGCCCATCTGGCTGCGGAGGGAATGCAGGGTAACGTCCATCACGCTGTGCCCGTCGATGCAGACCTCCCCGTCCTCAATATTGTAAAACCGGGAGATGAGGTTGACGATTGTCGTCTTTCCGGCTCCGGTTGGCCCCACCAGCGCGATGCTTTCGCCCGGTTTTGCCGTAAAGGAAACGTGTTTCAG
>DHAI01000018.1:0-2622 GCA_002397355.1 Ruminococcaceae bacterium UBA4958
AGCAGTTTGCTAATAGGATTTGAACGGTTTTCGAGGGCTTGCGGTATAGTTCCGGCTTGTCCTTTATTTAATTTTCAAGCTGCAATAGGGATAAGAAATATCTCCCTTCATAAGCCTTTTCATTTTGGGGGCTTATTTTAGAATACACCTAACAGTGCTTTTTCAAAAAAATTCCCATATTCCAAATTCCTTTGTTGATTGACTTGCGTACATTTCGGGGATCCACACCTTCCGCCCGAGCAATATCGGATTAACTGATACCGAGTATGTAGTGGGCATAGATGCGTTCGGCCTGCTTGTCCGGCAAAGAGACAATAGCGGCGTGAAGCTGCTCCACCGTCACTTTGCGCTCATAGATTTCGCAGGAAGGAGACGAACAGAACGTCGTTCTCCATGCCGTCGCCGCGATCCAGGGAGTAATACGCCTTATGGCGATACCTCCGCAGATAATAGGCGGCTTCCGTGCGTTCGTAAGAATCCATAACTGCCGCAACTTCGTCCGGCACCTCGATGATGCAGTCGGCAGTATAGGAATCGGGATAGTAGTCCCTCAGATTGATTTTTGTCATTTGACTTTCCTCCGTTTCGATTTTTGGGGCCTGAGCAAATCGAAACAGAGGATGAAAGGGGGGCGACAACCGGGGCGGATATGGATATATAGCCCCAAGTGAAAAAAACGCCTTTTCGCGAGAAAATGCGAGAAGACGGCCTCGGATACATAATGGGCCTCCTATCCTAAAGCCGTCGCTATGTATGGATCAAAAAAAGGCGCAATTATCACGCTCTTCGCAATCCCACTTTTTTAAAGGGAAACGGCGGTCTTGAATTTATTTTCAAAACCGCCGTTTGGCAATCTATTTTGAAATTTTTCAGCCTGCCAAAACAACGGCTACTTCTACTCAAACACTCTCTTCATATTTTTATAGGCTGTTCGTCTTGCTGTTGTCATCAAAGTTGAAAATCGTAAAGATTAGTTTTCTTATTCTATACTTTTAAGCGATTCTACCATATCAATTCGATCCACTCGCCCGCGCAACAGAAAATTTGTAAACAGGGTAAATATAAACCCTAATGCGACTGAAATCGGTATCGTATACCAGCCGATATTGTTTGGAAACATCATCTGTTTTGGCGCGATGGGGCCAATCAGTTCTTTATAGAGTAGCACGCCGAAACCTATGCCGAATACCGAACCTATAGCCGTAATGATAAGGTTTTCCGTAAAAACCAAGCTGCGCACCTCCCTGCGATAATAGCCGAGTACTTTGAGGGTAGCGAGGTCCCGTTGGCGCTCAAAAATATTGATGGAGCTGATGTTGTAGACAACCGTGAGTGCAAGTGCTGCCGAAGCGATAAGCATCAGTAGAATAATTGTGTCGACCGACTGCATTGCTGTCTGGTAATTACGGAATTCATCCTCTTTAGTAACCACGCTTTCTAACCGTTCGTCTTTTCTCAGTGAGTCCGAAACAGCGTCAACATTCGTTCCCGGGCGCGTTGTTATGTAAAGAGTATCTGCGGGCACATCCAACCCCTGCGCTTTGAGATAAGAGAAGTCTGCATATATTCCTTGGCTGGTATAGAGTCTGCAAATTCCCGCCACTCGAACGGTAACCGTTTCTGTGTCCGCTGTGGATGTAATGCTCAACTTCAGACTGTCACCAGTGTGGATACCGTTTTCTTCAGCGTATTTTTGTGAGATGATAACGCCATTATTTGAAAGCGTCAACTGATTTCCGTCTATACCGGTGATATGTATGGCTTGTTCTCCTGTCTCCAGCAGCATAATGTGCACGGTGTCGGCGTCCGGATGGTCGGGCAGCGTCACCGCCAATGAGGCGGATTTTTCTACACGAGAGACATCTCCATTTTGCAAGGTAAAACCACTTTGAAAGGGTTCCGGATTCTTGAGTGTCGCGCTGATTTGGTAGCGTTCTATATCTTGGAACTGATTATCCACCATGAACCGGGAGGTGTGTTTCATTCCCACCGCCGTAATGGTGAGACCAACGCAACCGACAATTCCGATGGAACTTAAAACGGTGCGTACCTTACTCTGACCGATGTTACGCAAAATTAGTTTAGTCTTATACGAAAGATGTCCCCAGAAATTTGCAGAGCGTTCCAATAGCAGAGGTGTCATGGTTTTCGGCGGTTTTGGCCGCATGGCCTGCGCGGGGCTTTCCCGGAGCGGGCCGCGGGCGGAAAGCCATGTTGCGGCGACTCCGAATAGCAGGGCAAGCAACACTGCCGCCACAGCCTGCGGAACGTATCCGCGCAGGGTTATGAGCGGTAACACAAAAATCTTGCTGAAGGTATTGAAAATCACCGGAGGGATCAGCGTGACACCAAGCAGAATTCCAGCTGCGCTGCCAATGGTAACCGTCAGCACAGGGTATAGCAGATAATGCAGGAGTATTTCACCGTCCCGCGCACCAAGCGCCTTGAGCACGGCAATCTGTGAGCGCTGCGATTCGATCTGCCGCGACATGCTGATGAAGGTGATGAGAGCAGCGACCAGAAAGAAGATAATCGGGAACACGGTGCTGATCTTCTTTACCGCGTCAATTTTAACTTGTACGCTGGCGACGCTCAAGTCGTTTTTGCGCAGAAAACCGTAGC
>DHAI01000018.1:2831-5993 GCA_002397355.1 Ruminococcaceae bacterium UBA4958
ACTTCATTATCTGTGCCACCCGTGAAGTCTTTGCCGAATGCACTGCTCAAAAAGAGTTCACCGAAGGTTTTGTGATCAGGTACGGGATTGGCGGCATCTTTGACGGCGTAGATGTATTCCGCGCTGTAAAAAAAGCCGCTCACTGCAAAGCTATGGTTTTTACCGTTCATAGCAATGCTGAGACGGTCGCCCAGTTGGATATTGTTGGCCTTCGCGTAGGCGCTATCCAACATACACTCGTCATTTTTCTGCGGCAGATGACCAGATTCTACTTGTGGGATATTGATTGTAGTGTTCTCTGGAAGGGTCGTGACGATAAAACTTCCTGAATGCCCGGAGAGTGCGAGATCGCCGTTCAGCCGAAGCCTGCCGTTTACATCTGTAACACCGGGTAAAGAACGCAGTGAATTCAACCCCGCGCTATTAATACCACGCACGTAAACCCATAGGTCGGCCAGATTTTGCGTCTGATATGCATCCTGCACTGCACCGTCCATACTGGAGCCAACGGACGAAAGGCCCACAAGAAAAGCTGCTCCAATGGCTATAACTGCTGTGATGGCGATGAATTGGCCTTTTGCTTTACAAATATCGCGCAGAAGCTTAAGTAAAAGCTGTTTCATCACCATTCAACCTCCTCGACCGATTTCTTGTTGGCGTTCTGTTCTACCCCCTCGATCCGACCGCTTTTGATATGAATAACCCGGTCAGCCAGCGTGGCCAATGCAGTGTTGTGCGTGACGATAATAACGGTCTTCCGGTATTATCGATTGATGTCGGCCAGAAGCCCGAGTACGGTCTTACCCGTTAAGTAGTCGAGTGCGCCAGTCGGCTCGTCGCACAGAAGCAGCAAAGGATTTTTAGCTGCTGCGCGGGCAATGGCGACGCGTTGTTGCTCGCCACCCGAAAGCCGGGCTGGAAAATTTCGCAGTCGGTCCCCAAGACCGACCTTTATAAGAGTTTCGCGGGTATCCAAATGGTTGCGAGATACATCTGCGGCAAATTCTACATTTTCAAGAGCGGTCAGATTGGTGATTAGGTTGTAAAACTGGAATACGAAACCCACGTCACGGCGACGATATTCGGTCAGCCTTCTGTCGTTGAATGCCGTGATATCCTCTCCGTCCACAATGTAGGACTACAATCGAAATCGTTTCCCGGATACTTGCGCGTTTGACGTGAAGCACCCGTCATGGTATAATCACTATACATACCGGTATAGGTATCTGGAAGGAAGATAATGATGCGGCAATGTATGGATTCCGAAAATCTGCACAGGAGGCTCAATAAAATCATAGGCCAGGTCAACGCGATCAATAAGATGATCGACAAGGACATTCCGTGCGAAGATATTCTGATGCAGATCAACGCCGCAAAAAGCGCTTTGCACAAGGTCGGCCAGATCGTTCTGGAAGGGCACTTGAATCACTGTGTCCGGGAAGGGATCGAGCATGGCGACGCGGATAAGACGATAGCCAATTTTGCCAAGGCGATCGAGCATTTTTCACGGATGTCGTAAGATCTCCGAAAATTCGGGCAGCGGTTTTTTCAAAAGCCGCTGCTTTTTTATTGACACGATATACCCATATTGATATAATATACATATACCCCTAGCGGTATAGAAGGGAGCGTTTTCTTGATTGCATTCTTGAAAAACGAGGGAAAAAGGACTGTGCTTTTCCTCGTTCTTTCCATTCCCGCGCTGGTCGTCAGCTTCTTCCATATCGGGAACCTGCCGATCGACGCGGCCTGGGTGCCAATTCTGCTCTGCGGCATCCCGATCGTGAAAGGTGCCGTCACCGGTCTTGTAACCCGATTCGACATCAAAGCGGATGTCCTGGTGTCCATCGCACTGGTCGCTTCCATCATGATCGGAGAAACTTTTGCCGCGGGTGAAGTGGCCTTTATCATGGCCGTCGGCGGTTATCTGGAAGAGCGCACCGTGGCGAAGGCCCGCGCCGGGATCGAAAAGCTGGTCCATCTGACGCCCGCGACCGCCCGCGTGGTGCGGGATGGAAGGGAAGAAATCGTCCCTGCGGAGCAGGTGGAGATCGGAGACGTGTTGCGCGTGCTGGCCGGAGAAACCGTCGTCGTGGATGGGACGATCCTCAAAGGGCAAACCTCGATCGACCAGTCCGTAATGACGGGGGAATCCCTGCCCGTGGATAAAGGCGCGGGCGACGAGGTGTTCAGCGGGACGGTCAACCAGTTCGGCACCTTTGACATGACCGCGCAAAAAGTTGGAGAGGATAGCTCCCTTCAGCGCATGATCCGGCTGGTGCAGTCCGCCGACGCCGGAAAAGCGAAAATCGTCGGACTCGCCGACCGCTGGGCCACGTGGATCGTCGTGACCGCCCTGCTGGCCGCAGGAATCACCTGGCTCGTCACCGGCGAAATCATCCGCTCCGTCACTATCTTGGTCGTGTTCTGCCCTTGCGCCTTAGTGCTTGCCACCCCGACCGCGGTCATGGCCTCGATTGGCAACGCCACGAAATTCGGGATTCTGGTCCGTGAAGGGGATGCGCTTGAGCGGCTGTCCCAGGTCAAACGCATCGCCTTCGACAAAACGGGTACGCTCACCTACGGCCGGCCCGAGGTGGTGCAGGTGCATAGCGTCGATTCCTTGCTGGACGACCGAACGCTTTTCTCTTTGGCAGCCGCCGCAGAACTGCGCTCGGAGCATCCGCTGGGCAAGGCGATTGTGGCCGGTTATCGGCAGAAGCACGGAGCTTTACCGGGGCAGCCGGAAGCGTTTGAGCTGCTGGCCGGGCGCGGCGTCGCCGCACGGGTAACCGGTCAGGAGATACTTGCGGGAAAAGAGGCGCTGATGGCGGAACAAAAAATCCCGCTTCCGCGGGAGCTGCTTATATTGGCTGATAAAGCAAAGCGGAAAGGATGCACCGTGATCTATCTCGCAAGGAACGGCTGCGCCGCCGGGCTGATCGCTCTGTCGGACACGCCGCGTCCGGACGCAGCGCAGACGATCGCCGCGATCCACGAAACCGGCGTGCAGACGGTTCTGCTGACGGGGGATGCGGAAGCGGCAGCCTCCCACATTGCGGGGCTCTCCGGGATCCGGGATGTGCGTGCGGACTGCCTGCCGGAAACGAAACTGGAAACCATCCGCGCATACCAGGCAGGAAACGAACCTGTCTGCATGGT
>DHAI01000018.1:6248-6621 GCA_002397355.1 Ruminococcaceae bacterium UBA4958
GCGGCGGACATCGTGCTGGTGGGCGACGATATCAAGGAGATTCCCCATCTTTTGCAGCTTTCTAAAAAGATGATGCGAACCATAAAGGCGAATCTTTCGGCATCCATGGCGCTCAACTTTATCGCCGTCACCCTCGCCATAATCGGCGTACTGAACCCGGTGGTCGGCGCGCTGGTCCATAACGCCGGTTCGGTCGCCGTGATCATCAATTCATCCTTACTTTTGAAATGGCGGAAATGACGGAATGAAAGGACGATCTGAATTCGGTGATGATTGATGGACCGACGCTTTTTTTAAGCCAAAGCTGACGAAACTACCTGCCGAACAGCCCTTTGCAAATACATATTCTACGATAACAGGGGCGGCAAAAGCA
>DHAI01000018.1:6778-16034 GCA_002397355.1 Ruminococcaceae bacterium UBA4958
GATTCGGACCATCGAAGCCGTAAAGCAACAGATTTACAGTCTGCCCCATTTGACCGCTCTGGAACTCCTCCGTATGCGGGAGCGTTGTTGGAAAAGCAAAGCTCCCTTTTCGATTGAAACTGGAGCTGGCAGACGGATTTGAACCCCCGACCTGCTGATTACAAATCAGCTGCTCTACCAACTGAGCTACGCCAGCGTTTCTGATCTTAACGCGCTCGTTTACTATACCATATCTCTAAAATCATGTCAAGCGTCTTCAGACAGAAAAGTGTATTTTTCACCGCGTCGATCCGTGTGGAACAGACGCCGGCAGGCCGGGGAAAACCGCGCTTTTCCTCAGTCGCCTCTGGGCGGTGCGGGATGCATTCCCGACGGAATGGTCACCTCGATGACCGTGCCTTTGCCGACCTCGCTCTTCAGGTCGATCCGGCCGTGATACAGGCTCACAATATGCTTAACAATCGAAAGCCCGAGCCCGGTCCCCCCGATTTTCCGGCTACGGCTTTTATCCACGCGGTAAAAGCGCTCGAACACCCGATCCTTTGCCTCCGGCGGGATGCCGATGCCGGTATCGGAAACGGTGAGCGTCACGGCGTTCCGAAGCTGCCTGACGATGACGGAGACGCTGCCGCCGCTGCGATTATACTTGATCGCGTTGTCGAGCAGATTGAGAACGAGCTGCGTAAGCCGGTCCGGGTTGGCGTTCAGAATGCCCGCGTCGCCCGAAACCGTAACGGTCACGTCTTTCCCTTCCGCCTGAATGGAAAGGGATTCCCTCACTTTCTCCGCAATCGCAAGGAGGCTGACGTTGGATTCCCCCGTATCCTCCGAAATCGACTCCAGCTCCGACAAGTGCAGAATATCGTTGATCAGGTCGATCATCCGCTCGGTTTCGGAACAGATCAGGGACAAATATTCCGATTCCTTCTGAGGGTTTTTGATCATGCCGGACCGAATCAGCTCCGCAAAACCCTTGATGGCGGTCAGCGGCGTCTTAAGCTCGTGCGAGGCGTTCGCAACGAACTCGGACCGGATCTGCTCCGTTCTGCGCACCGCCGTGACGTCGGTCATCAGCAGGACGACGCCGTCGGACGCTCGGTCCTCTGCCCCCGTCACGGGGCTGACAAACAGCTGCAGCGTTTTTTCGCCGTTTCTCGGCTCAAAATCGAAGGTGGATCGCTGCCCCTTCTCGGAGGCTCTGCGCGCGGCCGCAACCACGCGGGGAATATGCGTCAGGCAAAGCAGGTTTTTCCCGTTCAGCTTTACCGACGACCCGAAAAAAGCGTAGGCGGAGCGGTTGATGAGGAGGATGCGCTGAGAGCGGTCGAGGACGACGAGGCCCTCGCTCATATTATCCAGCAGGTAGGTGATCCGCTCGCGCTCGGCGGTAAGCTGGACATGGGCTTCGACGATCTGATGGGAAAGATCGTTGATCTGACGCGTGAACGGGGCGAATTCCCGGTATTCCGGTTCGCTGAGCTTCGTCCCGCAGTCGCCGCCGCCGACATCCCGCAGCAAGGCGACCACTTCGCGGAACGGCTTGACGACGTTCTCCGCCAGCTTCCATGCAGAGAGCGGAAGGACGATCAGCGTAACCAGGACGCCGAGCAGCAGCGCGGGGAAAAGAGACCGGACGCAATCGGAAAAGCCTGCGACAGGGACGGACAGGCAGAGTACCACGCCGCCGGAGAGCTTTTTCGCGGCATAAAGCGCGTCGGCGCCGGCGGTATCGGAGAGACGGACGTCTTCCCCGTATCCGCTTTTCATTGCCGCGGCAACCTCCGGGCGATCTTTCCGGTTCTCCGCCGCACCGGCCGGAGCGCCGCTGTCGCCCAGCACGGTGCCGTCGGGCGCAAGGTATGCGACGCGCAGGGGCTCCGGTGAAGACGAGGCGAATTTTTTCGCGAGGCCGCCGTAATCCGGAACGCTTTCCCCCGCCTCCCCGGAAACCGACATGGCGCCCAAAAGCTCCCGCGCCTCCGTCTTCCGGCCTTCGAGAAACCGCCGCTCCATGACGAGCGCCGAGACAATCGCGGAAAGGATCAGAACGGCGACCGCCACGAGGAAGCTCCGAACAAAAAAAGCCCGCTTCATGGTCTCCCCCCTCCCGAAACAGCCTTGTCAGGAATTGAATTTGTAGCCCACGCCGCGGACCGTGGAAATGAATCCGCCGCCTGCGCCGTCGCCCAGTTTCTGGCGCAGGCTCCGGATGTGCATATCGAGCGTGCGGGTTTCCCCGCTGTAGCCGCTGCCCCACACATGGTCCAGGATCTGATTGCGGTCCAAGGCCCGGTCTGCGTTTTCCATCAGGAACTGCAGCAGATCGAACTCCTTAAGCGTCAGCCCGATTTTCTTCCCGTTCAGGGTAACCTCGTGCCGCGCCCTGTCCAGCCTGAGCCCGCGGTATTCGCAGACTTCCCCCCGGTCGACGGGGCCGCCGGAAACGCGCCGGAGCGCCGCGCGCACGCGGGCCATCAGCTCCAGCACGCCGAACGGCTTCGTGATATAATCATCCGCCCCGAGATCCAGCCCGGCGACCTTGTCGGTTTCGCTGCTTTTGGCCGTCAGGATCAAAACGGGAACGGAGGCGGTCGCCGCATTGCTTTTCAATCTCTTCAGGGCGCTCAGGCCGTCCATCTTGGGGAGCATCAGATCAAGCAGGATAATATCCGGCGTCTGACCGGAAATCACGTCAAACATCGCAACAGCGTCCTCAAATCCGGATACGCGCAGCCCGCAGGATTCCAGAACGCACTGGACGATTTCCCGGATGTTTTCGTCATCTTCCACAACAAACGCCTGCTTCTGCAAGTTTTAATCCTCCCCGATCTCTTTTCCAGGCCCTTCCGTCAAATGATTTTCGCATCCTTATGTTCTCCGGTAACCGAAAAGATAACCCAGCCGCAGATATTGACGGCATGGTCTCCGATCCGTTCCAGATATTTCGCGATCATCAGGAAATCGACGGCCTGGTCGGCGGCTTCCGGCCTGTGGGTAAGAATGGCGATCAGCTCCTGCTTGATCGTTTCAAACAGTTTGTCGACCTCGTCGTCCCGGCTGATAATCTCGCGGGACGCCGCCACATCGCTCTGGATGAAGGCGCTGATGCTCTCCTTCACCATGGCGGAGGCGATGCGGGCCATCATGGGGATATGCACCAGGGACTTGATAAACGGGCTGTTGTCGAAACGCTGGCTGATGTCGGCGATGTCGGCCGCCTGGTCGCCGATCCGCTCCATGTCCGTCACCATTTTCAGGGCCGTGGAAATCGCCCGCAGGTCTTTGGCCACGGGCTGCTGCCGGAGCAGCAGGCTCAGGCACCTGGCCTCGATCGCGTGGTCGAGGTCGTCGATTTTCCGGTCGTTGTCGATCACGCTCTGAGCGAGCTTATGGTCGCGCTTCTCCAATGCGGTGATGGAGTGATCGATCGCCTCCTCGATCATCCCGCCCAGCCGGATCAAGTCCAAATGCAGATCTTCCAGTTCATGATCGAATTCGCTCCGTGCACTCATGCTGTCTTCCCCCTGATTCTGATTATATCGCATTTAAAATAAATTGAAAGGCCGCGGCGCCGGATTTTTCATCCGAAGCGTCCGGTAATGTAATCTTCGGTTTTCTTGTTCTGCGGCATGGAGAAAAGCTTTGCCGTTTCCGCGTACTCCACGATCTCGCCGTGCAGAAAGAACGCGGTATTGTCCGAGATGCGGGTGGCCTGCTGCATATTGTGCGTCACGATGACAATCGTGTACTTTTCTTTCAGGATGGTGATGAGCTCCTCGATCTTCATGGTCGAAATCGGGTCGAGGGAGCTGGTCGGCTCATCCATCAGCAGGACCTCCGGCTCAACGGCAAGGGCGCGCGCAATGCAAAGGCGCTGCTGCTGCCCGCCCGACAGCCCAAGCGCGTTTTTCTTCAGCCGATCCTTGATCTCATCCCAAAGCGCGGCGCCGCGCAGGCTTCTCTCCACAATCTCGTCGAGCTGCCTGCGGCTTTTCATCCCATGGATCCGCGGGCCGTACGCGATATTGTCATAAATGGACATCGGAAACGGGTTCGGCTTCTGGAACACCATGCCCACCCGCTTGCGCAGAAGCGTCACGTCCGTATCCCGGGAGTAGATGTCCTTTCCGTCCAGGCGGACGGTGCCTTCGATGCGGACATCCGGTATCAGGTCGTTCATCCGGTTCAGCGTTTTCAGGAAAGTGGACTTGCCGCAGCCGGACGGCCCGATCAGCGCCGTAATACGGTTCTTTTCGATTTCTATGCTGATATTTTTCAGCGCATGCAGATCGCCGTAATGCAGGTTCAGATCTTTTACCTGAATTTTCACACTCATTTTTCATTTCCTTTCGATTCACCCGTCAAACGCCGCTCCAGCCTGGCGCCGATCCGGCGCGAACCGAGACTGAAAACAAACACCATCAGGATCAGGACGGCGGAGGAAAGGTCGGAAAGCTGGGCGGCGTTCGCCTCCACCCCTTCCGTCTTGAGCGCCCAGATACGCACGGCGAGGGTATCCGCCGGGCGCATGCAATTCAGGGGAGAGCTGAGGCTGAACGGGTTCCAGTTGCTGAAATTCACGTCGGAGCTCATGCCGGAAGTGAACAAAAGGGCCGCCGCTTCGCCGAACCCCCTGCCGGCCGCCATGACGATGCCCGTGATGATGCGCGGCATAGCCGTCGGAAGAAGAACGCCCGTTATGGTCTGCCAGTGCGTCGCGCCCAGGCCGAAGCTCCCTTCCCGGTAGTACTCCGGCACCCCCTCCAGCGCGTCCTCCGTCACCGTCGCCAGCGAAGGGATGTTCAGGATGGAGACGGCCAGCGCACCGGCGAGAAGGTTCCAGTGGGCTCCGGTCATCACGAGGAAAACAAGGTAGCCGAACAGGCCGACGACGATGGACGGCAGGGACGCGAGCGTTTCGATGCAGGTGCGCAGGAAACGCGTCATCCATCCTTTTCCCGCGTATTCCGCCATATAAATTCCCGCGGCGATTCCAATCGGGGCCGAGATCAGAAGCGACAGGACCACCAGGTAAACCGTGTTGAAGAACTGAATGCCGATTCCCTGCCTGGTAAAGCTCAGGTACTCCGGCTGAAACGCGACGATCCCTTTATAAAGAATATATCCGGTAAACGCGGCGAGCAGCACAAGGAAAAATCCGGCGATGCCGTAAAGGATGCCCGTCGCAGCCTTGTCCGCAGTTTTTGCCCTCTGGCTTGGTTGTCTCATTTTTCATTGGCCCCCATTTTCCCGATGATCCGGATGATCAGAATAAAACAGAAGGAGATCAGCAGGAGGAGCAGCGCCATGGACCACAGCGCGTTGTTGACCTCGCTGCCCAGCGTGGTGTTTCCCATATCCGCCGTAATTTCCGCCGTCAGGTTCGTGGTCGGCGAGAGGAGCAGATTTTCCGGGAAGGCCTGCATTTTCCCGATCACCATGGCGACGGCCAGCGCCTCGCCGAAAGCGCGTGCCAGGCCGAGCACGACTCCCGTGAGGATGCCGGGAAGCGCCGCCGGAACGACGATATGGTGGATCAGCTGCCAGCGGGTGGAGCCGAGTCCGTAGGAAGCTTCTTTGTATTCGATCGGGACGCTGCGGATCGCGTCCACCGAAACGCTCGTGATCGTCGGGAAGATCATCACGGCGAGCACGATGGATCCGGCAAGCACGCTGTAGCCGTAGGGCAGATCGAAGACTTTGGCGATAAAGGGAACGAGTACCGTGAGCCCTACCCAGCCGTAAACGACCGAAGGAATCCCGACGAAAATCTCGACGGCGGGCTGGAGCACCCGTTTGCCCAGCCTGGGGGAAATCTCCGTCATGAAGATCGCGGCGGCGATGCTGAACGGGGTTGCGAGGACCAGGGCGAAAAGGCTGATGAGAATCGAACCGAAGATAAAGATGGCCGCGCCGACCTTTCCGCCGCTCCCCTGCTGCGCCGGCTCCCAGAGGGGTGAAAACAGGAATTCCGCGACGCTGTGATGATTTGCGGTAAAGGTCGCGGTCCCCCGGTAAAACAGAAACGCGCCGATGGAAATCGTCAGAACGATGATAAACAGGCCGGCAATGGTGACGATGGTCCGGCCCAGATATTCTTTTTGAAACATCGATTTGTTATTCATGACAACATCCTTACATAAAAGTGGTCGGCTCCGCAAAACGGCAAAAGAACTCCGCCGTTTGGCGGAATTCTTGCCGCAGGGATTGCCGATAAGTTTTACAGGAGATGAGGGAAAGACTCATACTCATTTTTTAGGAGCCGGCGCATCGCGCTTGACCGTCATTTTGCCGGAAAGCCCATACCCTTTATCCGTGATGATCTTTTCGCAGTCGGGGCTCTGGATGTAGTCGAGGAACGCTTTGACCGCGCCGGTCGGCTCCCCGTTGGTATACATGTGCTCGTAGCCCCACACGCCGTATTTTCCGCTGTAGATGTTGTCGTAGGTCGGCTTTACGCCCTCGATGGAAAGGGCCTTCACCATGTCGTCCGTCAGGTAGGAGAAAGCAAGGTAGGCGATCGCGCCCGCCGTCTGCGCCACATTCTGCTTCAGGATGCCGGAGTTGTCTTCCGTCAGGGCGATGCCGGTGGCTTCATCTTTTCCATCCAGCGCATACTGCTTGAACAGCGCGCGGGTTCCGGAAGAGGCGGGGCGGTTGATGATAACGATCTTCTGGTCGTTCCCCCCGATTTCCTTCCAGTTCTTGATCTTCCCTGAAAAAATGTCGATCAGCTGCTGCTTCGTGACGCTTTCCACATTGACCTTCGGGTTCACAACCGCCGCAACGCCGACGACGCACACGATGTGGTCCACCAGCCCGGTCAGCTTGTCCGCGCCGAGCTTTTCTTCGGCAAAAAGGTCGGAGTTGCCGATGTCGACGGTCTTATCCACAATATTCTGCAGGCCCTGCCCGGAACCGCCGGCGTTTACCATGATGGAAACGTCCGGATTCTTCTCCTTGAAGCTGTCCGCCGCCGCCTGAACCAGGGGCTGCAGCGCCGAAGAGCCGGCGCAGGTGATCTGGCCGGAAACGGAAGAGGCGGGTGTGGATCCGGAGGCGGCTGCCGATTCGGCGGACGAAGCGGGCGCCCCGGAAGACGAGGCGGCCGGCTCCGTGTTGGAACACCCCGCAAGGGATGTGGCTGCCACCAGCACAGCCAGCAACGGCAGGAAAAACATTCTTGTTTTTCTCATCTTTCTCTCTCCTTTATCGTGTCTCAATATCATTTCTGCTACTACTGTAGTCCCATTCCGTGAAACGTGAAAGCACCGAATCATATGAAGGATGTAAAATTTACGTAAAGTGGGAAACGGCGCGTCACGCATCCGATTTTCGGTCATGTGCACGTTGCATGATTATTATGACCTTATTTTGTGACTATTATGAAATTTCGTTACAAAGCTAACAATCTTATGAAAATCTATTTCTTTTGCCCCATCAATATATTATGATAGAATTGTTTGGACAAGCAGGCTGTTTCAGCCGGAAATATCAGGAGGTAAACGATGAAGAATTATTTTGATCTGACGGGGAGAGTGGCGTTGGTAACGGGAGGCTCTTCCGGACTGGGCGTGCAGTTCGCAAAAGCGCTTGCCAATCAGGGAGCCGACATCGCCCTTTGCGCCCGCCGCATGGAGCGCCTGGAAAAGGTGAAGAAGGAAATCGAGGCGATCGGCCCCAAATGCTACATCCACAAATGCGACGTCACCAAGCCGGATGAAATCTCCGCCACCGTAAAGGACACCGTCGAACACTACGGCAAGCTTGACATTTTGGTTAACAACGCGGGCCTGGCCATATTCCACGCCGCGACGGACATTTCAAACGAGGACTGGCACCGGATGATGGACACCAACCTGAACCAGGTCTATTTCTTCTCCCGCGAAGCGGCGAAATACATGATCCCCGCGCGTTACGGCAGGATCATCAACGTCGGCTCCATCCACTCGACGGTTTCCATGACCGGGTTCCATCTGTCCGCATACGGCACAACCAAGGGCGGCGTCCTGATGCTGACGAAATCCCTCGCGAACGAATGGGCGAAAACGGGCATCACCGTCAACGCGATCGGCCCGGCCTATTTTTCGAGCGAGATGACGAGCTCGGCCCTGGAAACGGAAGAAGGCAAAAAGCTGATCCAGGCATATTGCCCCATGGGCCGTATCGGCAAACCGGGGGAGCTCGACACCGCGGTGGTCTACTTCGCTTCCGAATTTTCGAGCTACACCACGGGCCAGCTTCTGCAGGTCGACGGCGGCTGGACCACCATCTGACCGGGTTCCAATCGAAAAGGCGGTTGCAACCCTCTGGGGCTGCTGCGGAACGGCGGTTCCGCGGCGGCCCTTTTTCCGTTTTCCCGCGGTCGGAAAGCCTCACCCGCGGCGGCACCTCCCGAAGAAAGGCCGCGGCCATTTTTAGCACTCTTATTATTAATTTGCCAAATTGATCGGTCCGAGCTTTCCATTCGTTTTTCCTCTGGGATTTGCTCTTGGTCATTGTGCTTCCCGAAGGGTTATACGGCTCTCCGGGCCGCGCAAAATTATTACCGAATTGTGAATTTTAGCACTCTGCTATTGACAGTGCCAAATCGTGTGCTATAATAAAGCTGCGCCCGAAAAGGAAAGCGGAAAAGTGAAATCAGAATCCTCTTCCGAAAAGGGCCGCAAAAATACATGGTACGCACCGGGTTGTAAACCGGCAGCCAAAATTGGAGGTATGCTTTATGTTGCCAAGCATTTTTGGTGAAAATCTGTTCGATGATTTCTTTACCCCGTATTGGGACGATCCGTTCGTGCCCGAAATGAATCAGGCGCTCGCAGTCCGCAGCCCGTTCGGCAAGCACGTGAGGGGCCTGATGAAGACGGACGTGAAGGAAACGGACAAGAATTACGAGCTGGCCGTCGACCTCCCGGGCTTTAAGAAAGAGGATGTGAAGGTCGACCTGAAAGACGGCTACCTGACCATCCAGGCATGCAAGAGCCACGAAAACGGCGAAAAGGACAAGGACGGACATTATATCCGTCAGGAGCGTTACACCGGTTCCTGCGCGCGCAGCTTCTATGTCGGCGACGAAGTCAAGCCGGAAGAAGTCAACGCCAAATTCGAGGACGGTATTCTGAAGATCGAGCTTCCCCGCGGCGAGGCGAAGAAGCTGCCCGAAGACAATCAGCACCTGATCGAAATCAAATAGCCCGGTTCCCAGCCGCGCCCCGGCGAAGCTTTTCAGCTTCGCCGGGGCGCTTTGCGTTGCGCG